>CAMPBB010000062.1 GCA_946635125.1 uncultured Clostridia bacterium | reverse complement strand
CTTATTTTGTTAAATGCCTATGAGATTAAAAAGCCCTTAATTAGTGTTCACAAATTTAATGAAAAAACAAAATCTCAAGATGTTTTAAATATGCTAAAAGAAGGAAAAGATGTTGCCTACATTAGCGATGCTGGAATGCCCCTTATTAGTGACCCAGGTTTTATTTTGTTAAATGACGCCAAAAAAGCAGGCTTTGATGTTGAAGTCATTCCAGGAGTTACTGCCTTTTCAACAGCTCTTGTTGGAAGTGGTTTGAGCACAGAGCATTTCACTTTTTTGGGCTTTTTGCCAGAAAAACAAAAAGATAAAAAAATGCTTTTGGAAAAATATGAAAATTTGGATTCAACTTTAATTTTTTATTCAAGCAGCCACAACATCTCAAAAGATTTACAAACATTTTATGAGCTTTTGGGCGATAGGCGTGTTGTTGTTGCAAATGAACTCACAAAAAAGTTTGAAAAATATATTGAAGGAACTTTAAAAGAATTAAAAATTGACGAGCCAAAAGGCGAATATGTTGTTTTAATTGAAGGAAGAACTCATTTAAGCCCATTAAACGATTTAAGTTTGGAAGAACATTTTGTTTATTACATAAATGATGGACTTAGCAAAAATGAAGCAATAAAAAAAGTTGCACAAGATAGGGGAGTTAAAAAAGATGAGATTTACAAGCACTTTATAAAAGGATGAAAAAATGGTTAAAAAAGTTAATAACATAGAAATAGAATATTCAGAAGAAGACAAAGTTTTAGCAGAAGATATTATGTGGGCACTTGAAGAAAAAAGCAGAAAAATCTTAGGCTTTTTTGAACTTGAAAAAATTGATGGCTTAAAGATAAAAATTTGGAATAGTCACGAAGAGTTCAAAAAACATCTTTTGCCATTTTTGATTGAAAACGGTGAAGAGAAAGATTTGGAGAAAATAACAGGTCACACAAATGATGGAAACATAAACATGCTTCCACCTCGCTTTGTTGAAAAGATTTGGAATTGTAAAGTTTCAAACGAAGAAATCGCACGAGACGCTTGCCATGAGTTTGTTCACATTTGCCAGCAAAAAAAGAGTGGAAGATTTGGCGACCAAAACACTTGGTTTTGGGAAGCGTTAGCAACAAATCTTGGAAACCCAGAAAGTTTTAGTTGGCTAAAAAAAGATTACGAACAATCAATTCACTGGGAAGAGGTTTCAACCATCAACGAATTAGAAAAAGGAATGAAATATAAATATAACTATCTTGTTGGGAATTATATGCTTCAAAGAATATCACACAAAAGAATTATGGAATATGTTAAAAAACCAGATATTTTGGAAAAAGATGGACAAAAAATATTGGAATCAGCAAGAAGATTTTCAAATAATATGTTTTTAAACAAGGACTTAAAAAGATAAAAAGCAGTGTTTGGTTCACTGCTTTTTATCTTTTGGGAATGTCTTCTTCCATAAATTTTGCAATAGATTTTTTATTCTCTTTCTCTGTTTCTTTAATAGATGCTAGTTTCTTTTCTTCAATTCCCATATATTTTTGCTTGTCATGTATGTCAGCTTTTCGTTCTTCTGGGTCCAGCCAATTTTTCATATAACTAAGTTTTCCTTCTATATCTTCAATAATGATTTTTCTTGCAGTCTCTTCATCAATATTAAAACTGTCACAGTCAAGATTCGCACCTGTTATAATTCCATTATTTATAAACTCAGTTTTTAATTTTTGTGTTGTTGGTTTGTCTTTCATTTCATCGCACAAGTCTGACAAAACAGTCTCTACATATTCTGTAAAAATGGAGTCCATGGTTTCGTTCACAGCTTTAACCATTTTGTCCACAAAATATCCTATTGGAATTTTTTCGTCTAAGCCTGAATTTAATTTACAAGATTCAACATATTCTTCTAGGGTACCATAATCATTACCATACCATGGGTCATAGTAGACTATGTCGCTATTTTTCAATTCTGCCATATCGCTTTTTAATTTTTGCTTAAACTCTCTCATTACATCTGAATTATTTAAAAGGTTATATGAATCTAGTTCATCAGTCAATTGATCTATGTCCTCTTGATACGCCTGTATGGAATTTAAAATGTGTTTTTCATCATTATCCTCTTTGAATTTTTCTACTATTTTCGCTCTTTTTTTCTTGCGCTCAAGACTTTTAATTTTGTTTTCGTCCATAAAAATCTCCCTTTTTCGTGTTGTTTAAATTATACAACTTTGGGTGGGTGCTGTCAATGAGATTCACATTATTTTGCACACAAGGCAAGAAATCACCGCCCCAACAAAGGTGCAAAGAAGTGCAACTGGAATAGCGTATAAAAGGCGTTTTGCTTTTGTTTGAGAAAAATAAATGGTTGCGATATAAAAAACTGTTTCACTTGACCCCATAATTGTTGATGCGCATCTGGAAACATAAGAGTCTGCTCCAAACTGAGAAAAAATGTTTTCAAGAATTGCAAGGCTTGCGCTTCCTGAAAAAGGGCGAATTAAAATTAACTCGCAAATCTCGTGCGGAATACCAAAAAGTTTTAGAACTGGAGACAAAAAATTGCTTAAACATGAAATAAGTCCACTTTCTCGAAAAAGGTTCACTGCAACAAAAATTGCAATCAAAAATGGAAAGATATCTTTGCTTAAATCAATGGAAGATTTTGCACCTTCAACAAAGGAAACATAGGCATTAACTTTTTTTCTTTTTGCGTGCAACAGAAGTAGAATTAAAAATATTGGAACAATAAAAACACTTATTTGCATTTTTCACCACCAAAATAAAGTTTTTTACGATTTTTGATGGCATTTTTTTGCAATTTTATTTTCGATAAAACTTTCACAAGAATAATTCCAAGAAGAGTTGTTATGCTTGTTGTAATAATTGATGGCAAAATAATGTCACCAGCGTTTGTGCTTAAAGCGGTTGCTCGAAGCCCAATTATTGTTGTTGGCAGAAGTTGAAGAGAAGTTGCGTTTATAACCATGAGCATAATCATCGAGTTTGATGCAATTTCGCTGTTGTTAATTTTGTCTAGGTTTTGCATTGCCTTAATTCCAATTGGTGTGCTTGCGTTTCCAATTCCAAAAATGTTTGTGGACAAGTTTAGGGCAATAAATGATTTTGTTTGCTTGTCCAAATTTTTTCCAAATAAAAAATCAATCACTGGTTCAAGTAAACTTGCAAATTTTTCAGCAAGCCCAGTTTTGTTAACAATTCCCAAAACTCCAAGCCAAACCCCGTATATTCCCAAAAGTTTAATCGAAAGCAAAACAGCATCTTGTCCAGCCTTCATTAAAGCAGAAATTGTTTTTTCAGGTGATAGAATTGCAAGAGCAATCAAGCTTGAAAGCATTAAAACAAACCAAACATTTTTCATATAAGATTTTATGTTTGAAATAATGAAACTATAATAAAAATCATTTATTTTTTTGAACTTGCAATTTTTGTTGTTTTTTATTATAATAGAAAAAAACATTGGAGTTATTTTTATGATAGACACGCACGCACACATAAATCACGAAAAGTTAAAAGAATGTTTGCCACAAATTTTAAGTGACCTAAATGACAACAAACTTGAAACCATTATTTGTCCAAGTTATAATATAAAAAGTTCACAATCTTCACTAAAACTTTCACAAGAAAACGAAAAAGTTTTTTCCGCTCTTGCAATTCACCCAAGCGAAACAAATGATTATAGCAAAGATTTTGAAAACTTTTTAAGGCAAAACTTAAAAAACAAAAAAGTTGTTGCTCTTGGAGAATATGGACTAGATTATCACTTTGAGCCTTATGACAAACAAATGCAAAAAGAAGTGTTTTTGTCACAACTTGAAATAGCAAAAAAAGAAAACATCGCTTCAATTTTTCATGTTCGAGATGCTTTTGATGACTTTATTCCACTTTTAAAAGAAAATCTAAACGGATTTTGTGGTGGAGTTGTTCATTGTTATGACAGCAATTTGGAAAACGCAAAAAAACTTTTAGACATGGGGCTTTATATTTCATTTACTGGAATAATAACATTTAAAGGAAGAGATGAACTTAGAGATGTTTTGAAGTTTGTTCCAAATGATCGGTTCATGCTGGAAACAGATAGCCCATATTTGGCTCCCGTTCCTTTTAGGGGGCAAGTTTGCATCCCAGAGTATGTTTGCGAAGTTTACAAAATGTGTTCTAGCATTAAAGGTTTAAAAATGGAAGAACTGGAAGAAATAACAAGAGAGAACTCAAAAAATTGTTTTAAAAAGTTGGTGATATAGGTGGATATAACAAAAGAGTTAAAAGAAAATAATTTTAAATTTAAACAAAAGTTTGGGCAGAACTTTTTAACAGACACAAATTTGTTAAATGCAATTGTTTCTGACGCCCAAATTTCAAGAAGCGATTGCGTATTGGAGATTGGACCAGGAGCAGGAACACTCACAAAACAGATTCTCACAAAAACTCAAAACAAAGTTGTTGCAGTTGAAATAGATAAAACTTTGGAAAGTGTTTTGCAAAAAAATTTAAGCAATTTTTCAAATTTTGAGTTAATTTGGGGTGATATCTTAAAAATTTC
>CAMPBB010000061.1 GCA_946635125.1 uncultured Clostridia bacterium | reverse complement strand
AAAATGGCGAGTTTTGTGGCAAGAAAATTTCTGCCTTGCTTAACCCATTCAAAGCAACAATATATCCATCATCCAAAACGCTGTCAAGCAAAATAATTCTTTTAAAGTTTGTGAAATCATTTTGCAAACTTGGTGCCAAAATTAAAGTGTTAAAGCCTTTGCTTGATGTTAAATTTAAATATTCAAAACACATAATTTTTTGAATCTGATTGCTCTCTTCCAAAAACTTTTTGTAACTTTGAAGAGTGCTTGCAACAACAAGTGTGCCATAACTTGATTCATCTTCTTTTAAAAGGTCATCCAAAGCTTGCTTATTATATGTTTTGTAAACTGGCTTTTGAGAATAAGATGACAGAGCAAGTTCTTTTATGTATTCCCCACCAATTCTTTCTGCACTTATGTTTGGGGCACTTGAAAGTTCTAAGTTTTTAACAATCCCCTTGCAGTTTTTGCCACCACGATAATTTTCAACTTGAAGTTCAAGCAAACACTCTTTTTCTCCACCTTGAGACACCATATTGTAATATTCTGGCTTATTAAAACACAAAAGCGTGATTGTTGGAAGTTGAATCATCAAATGCTGTGGGTTATTTTTCATTGGCGTGCAAACGCATTTATCAAATTTGGTATGAAAAATTGGAACTGGATTTTGACAACCAAATGGTTCTAATTTTGAAAACTCCAAAATGTAATCAGAGTTAATGTCTTTAATGTCAACATCGATGTCATATGGATAATATGGAATAAAAAATGAATCATCATAAGTGCTTTGGATTAAATTTTCAAGTTCTGTGGAAAATTTTTCCAACTTATTTGGCTCAATTGTAATTCCCGCTGCCATTGTGTGACCACCATAAGCAACCAAAAGGTTTTCAAGTTTTGACAAAGCACTGTGAATATCCATTCCCTCAATGCTTCTGCAAGAACCTTTAAAAACATCTCCCTCTTTGCCTAAAAGAAAGGTTGGCCTATTAAATTCTTCAGCAATTCTGGCTGCAACTATTCCCAAAATTCCAATATTCCAGTTATCTTTGTAAAGAACAATTGTTTTTTTGTTTGCAAGATTTATTTTTTTAAGTTCTTCAATGCAGTCATAATAAACTAGGTTGCAAATGTCTTGCCTTTCAGTGTTGTAAGACAGCAGTTTTGCAATCATTTGATTGATTTTTGTTTTGTCTTTCTCACGATATAAATCAAGGCTGTGTTTTGCGTTCCCCATTCTTCCTGCTGCGTTAATTTTTGGTGCGAGTTTAAATCCCACATCTTGGCTTGTTAAGTTCCCAGTTATTTTAAGTTCTTTTGCAAGGCAAGCAACTCCAAGTGGAAAACTTGAAAGAGGCTCCGAAAGCCCAAATTTCACAATTGCCCTATTTTCGTCAACAAGTGGAACAATGTCGGCAACAGTGGCAAAAGCTGTTATTGGCAAATATTTTAATGCTGTTTGGCGGTCAGACATTGCTTCAACAATCTTAAAAGCAACCCCTGTTCCGCATATTTCGTTAAATGGATAGTCTTGATTTGGCATTTTTGCATCAATAATCAAACAATCTGGCAAAACTTCTGGGCAGTTGTGGTGATCTGTGATAATCACATCAATTCCCCTTGATTTTATGTATTCAACCTCTTTTACCCCAGTTATTCCACAGTCAACTGTTATAATAAGGTTTGGCTTAAATCTTGCAATTTCCTTTTCTAGTGCCTCAATTGTTAAACCATAACCATCAATATAACGGTTTGGCAAAAAGGCATCAACAATTCCGCCCAGTTTTTCAAAATAATCCAAAAGAATGTAACTTGCTGAAATTCCGTCAACATCATAATCGCCAAAAATTAAAATCCTTTCTTTGTTTTCAATTGCTTTTTTTAGCTTTTCAACAACTTCTTTCATGTTCTTTAAAAGCATTGGATCGTGAAGGTCGTTTAATGAAGGATTTAAAAAAGATTCAATTTCGCTGTCATCACAAATGTTTCTGTTAAGCAAAACTTCAGCAACGCCTTCAGACACTGAAAACTTTGAAGATATTTCTCTTATTCTCTCCCTATTTGATTGTTTTATTTTTCTAAATTCCATTTAACTTTTTCCTTTTATAAAAAGTAAGCCCTTAAAGTTTAAGGGCTTAGATTTATTGAACAGGTTCTGCAGTTGCCTCAACAACCACTTGCCCATTTTCAGTTTTGTTATCTTTTTTTGCTGGCTTAATCTTTCTTTTATCAAACCTTGAACCTGTGATAATTTTAGCCCACAAAGGAGCAGAAATAAAGATTGCCGCATATGTTCCAACCAAAAGACCAAAAATTATTGGAATAATGAACTGTCTAATGGCTGAAACTCCAATTATTGCAAGCATAAGAACTGCCAAAAGTGTTGTTATTGATGTGTTTAATGTTCTTGTTAATGTTTGCTTAATTGAAATGTTTGCTATTTCCATGTTTGAAACATTTTGAAGTGACTCTTTTCTTGTGTTTTCTCTAAGCCTATCAAACACAACAATTGTGTTGTTAATTGAATAACCCAAAATTGTTATGATGGCTGCAATGAAAGCACTGTTAACTTCAATTCTAAATATAACAACAAGAGCACACATTAAAATAACATCGTGGAAAAGCGTTATAATTGCGGCTAGTCCACTTAATAGTTCAAACCTTATTGCAATGTAAACAAGGATTGCAACAATTGCGATGGCTAACGCCATAAATGCCCTAAACAAAAGGTCTGAACTTGCGCTTGCACTCTTTGTTTCAGAAGCCAAAACATTGTATGTTCCATCAGTTAAAACAGAAGATAAGCCAGTTGTTAAGTCAGTTTGAATTTTTGTGTTGATTGCGGTCATATCATCGCTTATGTTTTGGTATTGAAACTCAACATAATAGTTTCCACTTTCTTCAATGATTTGATATCTTGAAACTTTTGCTCCATTGTCTGCGACAACTGTTTTTATTGTGCTTTCAGTTGAAGAAGCAATGCTTTGCGTTTTAATTTCATCACCAACTTGAACACGCATGATGTTTCCACCAGTGAAGTCTAGCCCCAAGTTAAAGCCCAAGCAGCAAAGCATAATAACACCGACCAAAAAGATTGCTCCACTAACCATCCAAAAGTATTTTGACCACTTGCTTGGTTTAAATTTGTCGCTATAAATATAAGAACTTAATTTAGAGGTTTTTTGTTTGTTTGTTGTCATTTTGAGCTCACCTCCCTTCTAAGTGCATAATATTCTGGCTTTGTGGCATTTAAAGGATAATACATATTTAGAAGTCCTCTTGTGATAACCAAGGCACTAAACATTGAAACAGCAACACCAATAAACAGTGTTATTGCAAAACCTTGAATTGAACCAGTTCCAAAAATCATCAAAACAATACAAGCAATAAATGTTGTTATGTTTGAGTCAATAATTGCTGGAAGACCTCGTTTAAAGCCCGTTTTTATTGATAAATCAAGCCTTTTTCCCGCTCCATATTCCTCTTTAATTCTTTCAAAAATGATAATGTTTGCGTCAATTGCCATACCAATAGACAAGATTATTCCCGCAATTCCCTCTAATGTTAATTGAACATATGGAATTGCCATTAAAAGGAATAAAACAATAATAATATAGAAACATAGTGCAAATGATGACAAAAGACCCATCATCCTATATCTCCAACACATGAAAGCAAAGATTAAAACAAGCCCAACAACACCCGCAATTAAGCCATACTTTAAGGCGTTAACACCAAGAGTTGCAGAAATTACTGATGTTTCACCCCAGTTTAGGTCAACAGAGAATGTTCCACTCATAATTTGAAGGGCAAAGTCTTTTGCTCCTTTTTCGTCATAACTTCCTGAAATGAATGTTGAACCACGAATGGCACTGTTAACGGTTGGTTCGGAAATTTCTTCCCCATTTGAAAAAATGTAAATCTTTTTATCTGTTGTTGAAAGTGCTTCGTTTGTTAAATCATAAAAAAGTCTTTCACCTTCTGCTGTGAATTGAACGGTAACACCCCACTCATAATCACTACTGCTTGAACTTTTTTGATAACTAGCATAAACATTACTAATATGCTGCCCCGTAATTCTTGCGTCACCATCTTTTTCAAGTCTAAACTCAATTTTTGCTGGTGTTCCAATAAGGTTTAAAACTGCTTCTGGGTCATTAACATCTGGAACTTCAACACGAATACGGTTTCCTTGCTGAGTTGTAACAACAGATTCTGTGTAACCCTCAGATGCCAAAATGTTACTTAGTCTTGTTACTGTTGCTTCAAGGTCTTGCTCAAAATCTCTGTTTTCTGACACAGGCTTTGCGTCTCCAATAAGCAAAACACCACCCTTGACATCAAGGCCGAGTTTAATTGAGTTTGCAAAACCGTTATAAGTGTAATTTGTGAATGGAATTTCAAATGAGGCAAAAGCCAAGAAAAAACCAAGCAACAAAAAAACAACCAAAATTATAAATCTTTTTATTGATGTGGGCTTGTTCATTTGCAGTCACTGCTCCTCTTTCTATGTTTATCATTATAAACCAAAACAAAAGTTTAGTCAATTATTTTTCTCATAAAAAAAGAGATTTTAACCAAT
>CAMPBB010000060.1 GCA_946635125.1 uncultured Clostridia bacterium | reverse complement strand
TTGTTTCATTTTGTTTTGTAAGCTTTGCTGAAACTGGCCAATATTCTTCTGGTTTAAAGTTTTGAATTTCTTTTTCCCTGTCAACAACAAGTTTGAGTGTTACTGACTGAACACGCCCAGCAGAAAGTTTTGGCTTTATCATCTTGCTGATGATTGGCGACACTTTGTAACCAACAAGGCGGTCCAAAACTCTTCTTGCTTGTTGTGCGTTAATTAAGTTTTCATCAAGTGCTCTTGGTGATTGCAAAGCCTTTGTGATTGCGTTTTTTGAAATTTCGTTAAACTCAATTCGAATTTTGTCTTCGCCTTTTAAACCCAAAATGTTTGCAATGTGAAAACTGATGGCTTCTCCCTCACGGTCGGGGTCGGTTGCAAGCAAAACTTGCTCGCTCTTTTTTGCCTTTGACTTCAAGTTTGCAACAATTTCTTTTTTGTCAGGCATTAACTCATATTTTGGTTCAAAATGATTTTCCATGTCTAAGCCAAGAGTTCTAACTGGCAAATCTCTAACATGACCTTTTGTTGCAAAAACTTCATAATTTGAGCCCAAATATTTTTGTATGGTTTCTCTCTTACCAATACCTTCGATAACCACTAATATGCTCATTATTGCTCCTTTTTTCGAGGAAACCTATGATGCTTTCTTTTGATAATAGTTTCCTGCCATTCTTATTATTAAACCACGAATTTCCATTCTTGTCAACAAACTATTCAAAGTTTTTGGGTCTAGCCCACTTTTTTCGACTAAAAAAGAGTAATGTTTTGCTTCATCGGCAATTAAAGACATAACAATTTCTTCGTTCATATCAAGTTGAACAGCCTTTGTTTTCTGTTGTTTTTGCATCTCAAACTGCGGAAAATCTGCAATAATGTCATTTGGTTCTGTTACACAGCACCCCTGAAAGCACTTAATGAGCCTGTTTGTTCCAACACTTTTTGAACTGTTAACTGGACCTGGAAGAGCAAAAATGTGCCTGCCATAGTCGTTTGCAAACTCAACTGTGTGGAGAGACCCACTTTTTTCGCCTGCCTCTGGAACAAAAACACCCAAAGAAAGCCCAGCAATTATTCTGTTTCTTTGAACAAAGCCATAACGAGGAAGTTTTGTTGGAAGTGTTTCACAAATCAAGAGCCCATCATTTTTTAAGATGTCTTCTGCCAAATCTTTGTGAATGCTTGGATACACATCATTTAATTTCCCCGCCAAAACGGCAATTGTTTTTCCGCCATTTTTTAAGCACTCTTTTTGAGCGATGCCGTCAATTCCTTCTGCCATTCCGCTAATGATAACAAACCCCGCTTTTGTTAAAGCACGGGAAAAGATTTTTGTTTGTTCAATGCCATAACTTGAACAAGCCCTTGAACCAACAATTGCAATTCCGTCACTATTTAAAAGTTTTATGTTGCCCTTATAATATAAAACTGTTGGTGGGTCAAAAATCTCTTTTAATTTTTGCGGATAAATTGGGTTTTCAATTGTAATGTAACTTATGCCAATTTTTTCAAGTCCAAGTTTAAAATCATCTAATTTTGATGAATTTGTGATTTTTGTTATTTCATCAATTTGCTCATGGCTTAAAAACTGTTCCAAAATGTGTGGTCTTGAAAAACTGTTAAAAACATTTTGAGATGACCCAAGTTTTTGAACAAGTTCAAGTTGTTTTTTGCTGGAAATTCCCGCAAGTGACATCAAAAGATATGTGTCTTCCAATTTTTCCTCCAAGTTTAAAATGAGTATTTTTTGTCTAATGTCCTAAAACTTATGGCTTCTGCCAAATGTTCTAGTTTTATGTTTTCGCTTCCGTCAAGGTCAGCAATTGTTCGTGCAACCTTTAAAATTCTTGTGTATGCCCTTGCGCTTAATTTCAAGTTTTCAAAAGCATTTTTCATTAACTCGTTGCCTTCTTCATCTAAAACACAATATTTTTGCATTTCTGCACTTGTCATTTTTGCGTTTGAAAAGTGATTACTGTTTTTATAGCGTTCAAGTTGAATTTTTCTTGCCTTGTCCACCCTTTTTTTAATATCTTCACTTTTTTCTTCATTTTGTGCTTTTGAGTTAAGTTTGTCATAATCAACATCATCAACATCAATGTGAAGGTCAATGCGGTCCAAAAGTGGTCCACTGATTTTGCTTAAATATTTTCTTATTTGACTTTCAGTGCATTTGCATTCCCTTTTTGTGCTTCCATAGTTTCCACAAGGGCAAGGGTTCATGCTGGCAATCATCATAAATGATGCTGGATATTCAACTGTCTGTGCGTTTCTTGCAACTGTTATAACACCATCTTCAAGGGGTTGCCTTAATGTTTCAATGGTGTGTCTGTTGTATTCTGGAAGTTCGTCTAAAAACAAAACTCCGTTGTGAGCCAAACTAATTTCGCCTGGCTTTGCATTTCTTCCACCACCGCAAAGAGCCACAACAGTTGTTGTGTGGTGAGGTGAACGGAATGGTCTTTGCCAAATAATGCCTTCTTTTGGGTCTAAAGTTCCTGCAATACTGTGAATTTTTGTGACTTGCAACGCTTCATCAAAAGTTAAGTCTGGCATGATTGAAGAAATTGAGCGAGCAAGCATTGTTTTTCCAGCCCCTGGCGGACCAATCATTAAGGCGTTATGCCCACCAGCGGCAGCAATTTCAAGTGCCCTTTTGGCTTGATATTGCCCTTTTATGAAGCAAAAATCGTTTGGAAGAATTCCATTATGCTTGATTGTTTCAAACTTTTTGCTTTCAACCTTTTCAAGAGTTATTTCACCATTTAAAAACAGAACAAGTTCTTTTAGGCTTGAAACACCAAAAACATCAATTCCGTCAATGAAAGACGCTTCGTTAACATTATCTTTTGGAATCACAACTTTTTTGTGCCCCAAGTTTCTGGCTGTGATTAAAGCTGGCAAAACGCCGTTAATCTTTCTTATGGACCCATCCAAAGAAAGTTCTCCCAAAAATGTGAAATCCGAAATGTTCATGCAAGAAATTTCTTCTGTGCAACACAAAAGAGCCACTGCAATTGGAAGGTCATAAATTGGGCCCTCTTTTTTCATGTCGGCTGGTGCCAAGTTTACAGTTATTTGATTTATTGGAAATTTTAAGTTACTGTTTTTAATGGCACTCTTAATTCTGTCTTTGCTTTCTTTTATGCTGGCATCTGGAAGTCCAACTGTGTCAAACTTTGGAAGCCCACGGCTAAGGTCGGCTTCAACTTTCACTTCATAGCCCTTTATTCCAAAAAGCCCAATGCTTTTGATTTTTGCTAACATAACTCTTCACCTTCTTTTGTTTTTAACTATAACACAACAAAAATTAAAAAGCAAGTGTTTTTAGAAAATATGTTCGATTTTTTGCACTTTGCTCTATTAGGAAAGAAAACATGCTTCGTGCGGTGAGAACTATGCGTAAAATGTTTTGCATAATACTTGCATAGCACTTGCATAACACCTTCAATTTTTCCTTACACTTCTTTTAATGGGATTCTCACGCAGTTGCACACAACCGCTTAAAATGGGCACCGCAAAATGCAAAACAGCATAGTGCACTCTTTTATTCTTTTCCCCTTGCCTTTCACACAAGGTTATTGGAGAAAAAATTCAACCCCCACTAATGAAAAAATGGGTATTGACTTTTGGGGGTGTTTTTGATATAATAATAACACCAAAAAGAACAAAAAAGGTTTGGTTTAAATCTTAAAAGTTTTTAATGTTTTCTTTAAGGATTAACCCAATAAAAGAAATAAAAAAAGAAAAACAAAAAGGAGTGATAACAAACAAAATGGAAAAAATTTTAACAACAGAAGAAAAGAAAAAACTTGTAAGTGAAGAAAGAGAAATTATTAAGCATATTGAAAGAAATCACGCTCGCATTAAAAGCAATAAACTTTGCATTGAAGATGTTAAAGAAGAAAAAGGCTGGCGTTCGGGGTTTGTTGCGTTTAACACTGCTCTTGTTTATGGAATAACTGGAGTTATGCGAAAACTTTATAAGGATAATCAGTTAAAAGAAGCAAGAACAGACGAAGTTAACAACGAACTAACTGGCTTTATGGAAGGGGTTAAGGCTGACCTTTCTTCAAAATACCCACTTAACACAGATGGCATGACTGCGAGCAATTTTTCTGACAGATTAAGCGATGCTTTCTCATCTTGTTACACAACAGTTAGAAGCAGTTTTGGACACAAACAAGTTGTTATTAAAGATGGTTGGGAAAACTTTTATATTGACTATAAAAACCACGCTTTTAACGGCATTAAAGACACAATTAGTGGCGCCATGAACAACTTTGACCACTACTCTTTCTTGGATGCTTTTAAGGACATGGCTCCTGTTGGTTTGGTTACTGCTGGAATTTGTTCTGCAATTGTTTTTGGACCAGCCATTGTTCACAAAATTGAGAACAGACACATGGAAAAAACAATTCAAAAAGAAGAAGCAAGAAGAAAAGAAATTGCACAAATTTTGGATGAAAACGCAAAAGTTGAACAACAAGTTAACGAAAAAAGACTATAAGAAAAAGGACCTTTTGGTCCTTTTTTTGAGATTCTCACGCAAAGGTACACACAAAATCTTAAAATG
>CAMPBB010000059.1 GCA_946635125.1 uncultured Clostridia bacterium | reverse complement strand
CAATGTTGTTTGCAAGCATAATGCCTCTTTTCCCCATTCCGCTTGTGACCGCCAACAACAAAACCTCATCGCTTTCAAATTGTGCTTTAACATTTGTCCAAATCAAAACGCTTTCATGCGGTTTTATCTCCACATCTATTGGTGAAACAAAGTCATATCCAGCAGAGTGAACAGTTGCTCTTTTTGGCAAAATGGCACTCTCTTTTCCATATTCCATGCATTCTTTTTTAACTTCAAAAAATTTCCTCATAATTTTTTCCTTTTAAACCAATCCATTAACTTTTAAATAACTTTTCAATTTTGTGTCACAATTTTGAGCCGTTGCTCCTTGAATTGCAAGCCCAGCACAAACATTTGCACCATCACAAATTTGATTTAAGTCACTTTCACTGTTTCCCATTCCACTTCCTTCATGAGTGCAAATTGGAAAAATGTTTTTGTTTTTTAGGTCATAGTGTTCCAAAAAGGTGAACACTGGCATTGGCATTGTTCCCCACCAACACGGGTAAACCAAAACAATGTCATCATAGCCATCTAAGTTTTGCATATACCCCAAAAGTTTTGGCCTTTTGCCCATCATGTGTTCTTCTTTTGCCACTTTGCAACATTCATTGTAACTTTGTGGATAAGATTGTTCTGCCCTTATTTCAAACATGTCGGCTTTAAGAATTTCTTTTGCTTTTTCAGCAATTATTTGTGCATTTCCCTTTTCAACCACCTTGTAACCATCTGGAAAATAAGTTTCTCCCTTGGGTGAAAAAAATACAACCAAAATTTTGCTCATAAACTGTTCCCCCCTAAAAACTTTTATTATATTATACAAAAACTTTAAAAGGTCTGTCAAACATAAACAAAACAAAAAAGCCTAAAAATAGGCTTTTTTGCTTTTTATTCTAGCAAAGAAACAACATCAATCGTGAAGTCTTTTAAATTAACAGTCAACTTATAAGTTCCCGCTTCTTTAAAATAATAATGCACTTTTCCACTATCTGTTGTTATTGTTTTAATATAATTTAAACTTTCTTCAGTTAAATTTAAGTTATAAGCTTTATATCCGCTTGTGTAAATTTTTGGAACTTCTTCCAAAATGTGGTCAGAATAGTCTTTTGTTGTGTGATTTGTTGTGAAAATATAATTTTTATCACCCTTTGTTAAAGAAACAAGGTTTTTATCTTGATATAAACAAGCAGAATATTCTGCATCATCAGCATTTATAAGTTCCACTCTCACAACATAAGTTTTTGCGTTAATATAAATGTTGTAAGTTCCGCCAATCATAAACAAAACATTTGAAGTTCGTTTTGTTGAAGTTTTGCAAATATATTTGTTTTCAAGACCGCTTAAAATTGTTGTCTTATAATTGCTGGTGTGGATTTTGCTGAAAAATGAAACATTTTTTCCAGTTTCAACATAAAAGTTATTAATAACAAACTCATCTCCAACTTTTTGCATTTCTTGCCATTTTGTTCTAACTGAATATATTTCACAGTTTTTAATTTCCGCATAAACTGGGGTTTCAATTTCGCTTTTATACGCAAAGTCAAATTTCATTGTTGTAATATCTAACACAAGTTTATAAATTCCACTTTTTAAAACATCAACCCTAATATCTTCTCCATCTTCTTTTAAGGTTTTTAAATAAGTGTTTGAGTTATCATTAAGTGATGCCCAAATATATTTGTTATCTTTAGATGTAACCCAAAATTGGTCATCTTCATATAAATATAAATTATCCCACACCCTTTTGTTCTCATCAGTTTCATCTAAAACAAAAGGCGTTTCAACACTGAAATAACCGTTAATATCAGTTACCAAGCACAAATAGTTCGATGTGTAAGGCGTTTCTTCACTGGAAAAATTGTCATTTTCTGTTGGAGAATATGACTTTAAATCAGTGCTGTTGTCAATGTTTGGAATACGGACTCCATCTTTTGTCACACTTCCACCAAAGCACCCAACAAAACATAGTGGAAGAGTGAGTGTTAGCATTAACATAACATAAAATAAACTTTTCTTTAATGTGACCATTTTTACATCCTTTTATATTTAAAAAGTTAACATAAACATAAATAATTGTCAAATAAAAAAATTTTAATTGAAAATAATATTTTTTTAAACTATTTTAATCCCCAACACGCACCCCACACAATAATATGAGCATTAAAAAAGACTGAACGAAATGTTCAGTCTGTTTTTTGGTGACCCCGACGGGAATCGAACCCGTGTTACCACCGTGAAAGGGTGATGTCTTAACCGCTTGACCACGGGGCCATAAAAATGGGCAAATTATTTGCCAGCATCTATGGTAGCGGCGGAGAGATTCGAACTTTCGACCTATCGGGTATGAACCGATCGCTATAACCAACTAAGCTACGCCGCCACGAAAATGATACTGAATTCATTTTACCTTAAATAAAACAAAAAGTCAATATATTTTCATAAAAAAATAAAAAACTTGTTAAAAAGTTTTTTACATTGTTCTTTCATTTTTGTCTTGCTTTGTTTGCACTTTTTCTTTTACAACAGAGATAACCCTTTTTGCTCCGTTAACTGCTGTTTTTGCCTTATTTTTAAGTGTTTGAGAAAAATCGTATGCCTTAAAAATTGCTTTTATTTCCCAAATGGCAACTTTTTGTTTCCACTCTCCCCACTTTTCTTTTGCATTTTGTTTCATTCTCTCAAAATTTTCTTTTCTTTGTTTTGCTTTTTCTTCTCTTCTTTTTGTGTCTAATATCAACTTTTCAATTTCTTCTTCTTCTAGCATTTCTTTCCTTGACTTTTTTTGCTCATTTTTTGGGGCAATTAGCTCGTTATAGTTATCAAATTTTTGCACACATTCCAAAAACTCTTTCCATTCACTATCTTTTTGCGTTTTTGCATATGACATAAGTTTTGAAATGTCATAATAACTTAAAACAGCAATTTGAGTGTGCTTATAGGCATTTGGAAGCAAAACTTTTATGGAATTTAACATTTTTTGTTTTCTTTCTTTGTTTGTTTCTTTGTTAAAGTCATCGATGTATTTGTTTGCAATGTCCTTTTCAATTTTTAAGTTTTCTCTTTCTTTCTCGGTAAAACTTGAAAACATAAAATCATTTTCAGTGAGCCCTTTGCTTGCAATTTTTTCAATGTCAACATCAAACAAATTTCTTTTCAAAACCCTTGATGCTTCTTTCCACCAAGCAAGATGAGTTGTGATTTGCGGTCTTGTTAACACTTCTTGTTGAAATTTTTGTTTGTTTATGTCTTGGTCATCAAGGTCACGAATAACCTTTGCATCCTCTTCGCCCAAAATGTAAAAATCTCCCAAGTTGTAACTATCTTTTGAATTTTTGTGCGTGCGATTTAAAAAATTGTGGTGCGCGTTTTTGAGTGTTTCTTGGTCCACAAACACTTTTCCATTTTCCCCATCAATAATTGTTTTAATTGTTTTTGCTAAAATCATTTTTGCCCCCTTTGATTTCAAAACATAGTATAACACACATACAATAGTTTTTGCAATAGCAAATCAAAATTTAAAAGTAATATTTAAAAAAAGGTGCACTCCTGCACCATTTTTTATATTTTTTCTGCAACTTCCCAAGCACGCCAAACAACTGTTCGAAGATTTCCAACCTTTAAGGCATCTCCAACAATGTGAACATTTTTTCCCTTTTCAGCAATTGGGGCTGGCTTATAACCAATGCAAGTGATGATTGAGTCTGCTTTAATCTTTTTAGACTTTCCATCTTTTCCTGCAATTAAGCAAAAACCATCACCAATTTGCAAAAGTTTGCTCTCTAAGTATACTGGAACTTTGTGGAATGCAAAATAGTCTCTTAAATATGATGAGTTTGCAAGACACAACCCTTGTGTTGTCATAAGGTCATCAAGTGCTTCAACAATTTGTGGTTTTTTGCCTTTCAAGAAAAGGTCATAAGCAATTTCACATCCTGTTAATCCGCCCCCAATAATCACAACATTTTCGCCAACTTCTTTGCCTTTTAAGTAGTCAACTGCATCAATGCACTTCTCTGCTCCTGGAAGCCTTAACTTCTTTGCAACCGCCCCAGTTGCGATAACAATTTCGTCTGCGTCAAGTTTTGATATGTCTTGAATTTCAGTTTTATATTTAACCTCAATATTTAGGTTTTCAATTTGTCTTTGATACCACTTAATGAGCATTTTGTCTTTTTCTTTAAATGGCATGTTTGATGCTGGAATGAAAACTCCACCAAGTTTGTTTGTCTTTTCATAAATTGTTACTTTGTGACCACGAAGTGTTGCAACTCTGGCAACTTCCATTCCACCAATTCCACCACCAACAACAGCAACTCGTTTTTGCTTTTTTGCTGGCTTAATGTCGTATTTTCCGCCATCCATTGTTGTTGGATTTAATGCACATCTTGCCATGTGTTTTGAGTCTTCCATTGTTGCATCACAAGCAACACCTTTGTGGTGAGACATTGGGAAACAACCATTATGGCAACAAATGCATGGCATAATGTCTTCAAGATTATTCTCTTTAAGTTTTGTAACCCAGTGGCTGTCGGTTAAGAACTGCCTTGCAACACCCATTGCATCAATCTGACCATCTTTAATGGCTTTTG
>CAMPBB010000058.1 GCA_946635125.1 uncultured Clostridia bacterium | reverse complement strand
TTTTCAAAATCCGCTTGCAAAGTTTTTAACATGTTTGTTAAGGCTATGCTGTTTTCTTTTTCAATTTGAAGTTTAAGATTTAAGTCTTGTGGTGGGCTCAAATCATCTTCTTCATTTTCAAAAAACTTTTTCACTTCCTCGTTTGATTGCGGTTGGTCGTGTTTCACATCTTTCTCATCTTTATGTTTAAAGTTTTCTTGGTTACCATGTTTGTTTCCATGAAACTTGTGTTTATCACTCATCTTTGTTCGCCTCCTTTTTGTTCGCTGGTGGAAGCTCCTTTAAGTTTTGAAACTCACCAACAACAAATTTTAGTGCACTGGCAATTTTGGCATAGTCCATTCTCTGCGGACCAATAATCCCAATGCTTGCAATGCTTTCACCATCAACCTGATAGTCTGCTTTTGCAATTGAACACCCCTGCAAATCCTCAACTGGAATTTCTTTTCCAATCTTGAATGAAACATCACCACCATTATCTGCGGTGCTATCTTTAAACACCTCTTTTATTTCATCTGGGTTAGACAAAACACTGATAACTTTTTTTGCCTGTTCTGGGTTGTTTTCATATTCAGGAATGCTTAAAAGTTTTATTTCTCCTTTTGCCGTTATGTTACCATTTTGAGATAATCTTTCTGTTAACGATTTTAAAGAGAATAAAACTGTGTCAAAAATTGTGCTAAATTCTTTTACTTCATTTTCCATTTTCTGTTTGTGGCTTGGCATATCTTTTAGCATCTCCGCCACTGTTTTATCCTTAAATGTGCTGGTTAAAAGGTTGCTTGCATCAATGTAACTTTGTTGTGGAATGCTTTTGTTTGCTTCCATGGTGTTGTTAATGATTCCACTGTTTGTTTCAATTAAGATTAGCGCTTGTTCTGTTAATAATGGGATTATCTTTATATTCTTTATAATAAGTTTATCAAATCCTTTCAGCATCACAACGGTTGGATAGTTTGTTGCCTTTGAAATAACTGAGGCAATTTCGTTTACCATATCCCCTAAATAAACCGTTCTCTTGTTAAAAAGCGCATGAATTTCTTCCAAAACATTTTTGTCGAGTGGAATGTCACCCATCATTTGATTAACATAAAACCTGTAACCTTTGCTTGTTGGAACTCTTCCGCTTGAAGTGTGAAGTTGTTTTAAATATCCCATTGCTTCCAAAGCGTTTAACTCATTTCGAAGAGTTGCAGTTGACAAGTCTTTCACAATTTTTTGCTGAATAACACTTGATGTTATTGGGCTTGCCACTTGAATGTATTCTTCAACAGCACTCAAAAGAATTTGTTTCTTTCTGTCACTTAGGTTTAGTTCATCATCATTCTGCATTGGTTCCTCCTTTTGCTAGCACTTTATTATATCCATTTGTTAGCACTCTCATTCATGGACTGCTAACATTATAATACTAGTATATGCCTCTGTCAAGTGTTTTGTGTCATTTTTTTAAAAATTTTTTTATTGGCACTTTTTGGCTTAGTTATGGGGAATTGTTGCCAAAACTTTCTCTTTTTTATATAAAATTTTTTGAAAAAACAAACAAAAAAAAGAGCCGACTGGCTCTTTTTTGTTATTATTTTGTCTTTTCTTTTTTGTCTTTTTTTGCTGGTTTTTCATCAACAACTTTTATATCTTGTGCTGACCAGCCTTCAAACTCTTCTTGTTTTTTCTCTTTTTTTGTCTTTTTTTCTTTTTCTTCTTTCACTTTTTCTGGTTCTTTGGCTTTTTCTTTTGTTTCTTTTTCTTGCTTGCCAGATTTTTCTGTTACCAAAATGTTGCCGTCTTTGTCATAAACAACATCTGTTTTTGAGTCAACTCCATAGATTGCGTTTGCATCAATTTCAATGTAACCAACCTTTCCGCCTTCTTCACCAATTTTAAGCATAACAACTTTTCCGTCAGTTGTTTCACGAATTGAGTCTATTGTTCCATAAAATCCTGTGTAAGTTTTAACTTTTGTTCCTGGTTTTAATTCGTTGAGCATTTGTTGTGCTTGATTCATGTCTTTTTTTCTTCTAAGCATTGAAACAACATATAGTGCAATGAGTGCAACCAAAATTACCAAAACTGGCCAATATTGTTGAAAAAATGTTCCAACGCTTGCTGCTAATAAGTTTTGTGTCATGTTTTTTCTCCTTATATTTTTTGTTTTATGATGTTATTATACAATAAGAAATTTAAGTTTGGCAAGCAAAAAAAAGGCAATTAAACAAAGATTTTTGCCTTTTTTGTTCTTTTGTGAAATATTTGTTAACTTTGCGAAAGTTTTTCAAGTTCACTTTTTTTGTTGTCATTTAATGGCTTTTTTAAATGCTCATATGCTCTTGGCAGAGCAACACGCCCACGGTTTGTTCTTGCAATGAAACCAAGTTGCATTAAGTATGGCTCATAAACATCTTCAATTGTTGTTGCTTCTTCGCCAGTTGACGCTGAAAGAGTGTCTAGCCCAACTGGTCCGCCCCCAAACTTTTCAATAATTGCGTTTAAAAGCCTGTGGTCAACGCTGTCTAGCCCAATGGAATCTATTTCCATCATCTCCAATGCCCCTTTTGCCATTTCAAGGGTGATAACTCCTTCTCCAATAACTTGGGCGTAATCCCTAACTCTTTTTAAAAGCCTGTTGGCAATTCTTGGAGTGCCTCTTGAGCGTTTTGCAATTTCAAGCGTTGCATCGGGCTCTATGTCTATTCCCAAAATGCGGGCTGAGCGATTTAAGATGGTTGAAAGGTCTTTTGTGTTATACATTTCAAGCCTTCCCAAAACTCCGAAACGGTCTCTTAATGGTCCGGTGAGCATTCCTGCCCTTGTTGTTGCTCCAATAAGCGTAAATGGTTGAAGTTTTATTCTAACGCTTTTTGCTGATGGACCTTTTCCAACAACGAAGTCTAACGCAAAATCTTCCATGGCTGGATATAAAACTTCTTCAACAGAACGATTTAGTCTGTGAATTTCATCAATAAACAAAACATCATTTTTGCCAAGGTTTGTTAAGATTGCTGCAAGGTCGGCAGCGTGTGAAATTGCTGGACCACTTGTTATGCGAATTTGTGAGCCAAGTTCATTTGCAACAATGTGAGCAAGCGTTGTTTTTCCAAGCCCTGGTGGACCGAAAAGCAAAACATGATCCAAAGCATCATCTCTTTTTTTTGCTGCTTCAATGTATATTTTGATTCTTTCTTTAATTTTGTCTTGACCAATATATTCATTTAGGTTATTTGGTCTTAAACTTAGTTCAATGAGTTCATCAGCTTTTTGCTTTGAACTTGAAATAAAGTTTTCTCCTTCCATGTGTTTTATCTCCCCATATCTTTAAAGGCTTTTGCAAGAAGTGTTTCCATGTTGTCTTGCGGTGTTATGTTGTCTTTAATAATTTTTTCTGCAATGCTCTTTTGAACACCCCAATCCATCAAAATTGAAACAGCGTTGTCAAACAAAACATTCTTCTCGCCTGAAAAATCCATCATTGAAATTTGAACGCTTTCAACGGAATTCATTTTCTCTTTTAGTTCAAGCATAATTCTCTCACGGATTTTTGTTCCAACACCTTTGATGTTTTTCAAAAAACTTGCGTTTTGTGTTGCAATTGCAAGACTTAGGTCTTTTGCTGTTATTCCACCCAAAATTGTTAAAGCCATTTTTGGACCAACCCCATTAACTGAAATTAGTTTTCGAAAAACTTCACGCTCTTGAAGGTCCTCAAAGCCAATTAAGGTCATTTCGTCTTCTCTAACATGAAGGTGCGTCCAAAGTTTTGCCTCCTCTCCAACTTCTCCAATATGCCTAAAACACATGTCTGAAACAATCAACTCATAGCCAACGCCATTGTTATCCAAAACAACAACATCATTTAACTTATAGGCAATAATTCCTTTAATAAATCCAAACATTTTTCTCTCCTTAAATTGAACCCATCATGTTTTGATTGGTTTGACTGTGGCAAATTGCAACAGCCAGTGCATCGGCTGCATCATCTGGTTTTGGAACTTCTTTGAGCCCCAAAACTGTTTTCACCATGAACTGCATTTGCTTTTTGTCGGCTTTTCCCATTCCAGTGAGTGCCATTTTGATGTTTGATGGTGTGTATTCAAAAATTGGAATGCCTTTTTCTTGTGCTGCCACCAAAATAACCCCCCTTGCCTGAGCAACTGGAATTCCTGTTGTTATGTTCTTGTTAAAAAACAGTTTTTCAATTGCCATCTCGTCTGGTTTCCACTTTTCAATGATTTCATCCATGCAATTTGAAATGATTTCCAGCCTTTGTGTGAGTTTTTGCTCTTTGCTTGTTGATATGCACCCAAAATCTAATACCCTAATGTTTCCACCATTTTTTTCCAATATTCCAAACCCAACAAGACCATAGCCCGGGTCTATTCCAAGTATTATCATCTTTTTCTCCTATATAAAAATAGAATAACACACAAAACAAAAAAAGTAAAACAAATTTTCTAATTTTTTGCAAAAACTTGATTTTATTGCGTGTTTTGGATTTAAAAATAACAATAATTTTGTCGTTTTTAAGCAAAAACTTGCCTATTTTTTGCCTTTTTCACATGAAATTTGCGTTAACATTCATTTGTATTTGACTTTTGAGTTAGATCGGAAGA
>CAMPBB010000057.1 GCA_946635125.1 uncultured Clostridia bacterium | reverse complement strand
ATCAAGTTTTTGAGCAAGCCCCAAAATTTCTGGAATAACTTCATTGCTTCTTCGAACAAACACCAAAGCGTTAATTCCAACTTTTTTACGCAAAATGTCATCATAGTTATTAAGTGTTGCTCTTTTTATTGTTGCACCAGCAAGTTCAACTGGCTCAATTTCAGCAAGAGGGGTTATCTTCCCCGTTCTTCCAACTTGCCATAAAACATTTTTAATAACACTTGTCACTTCAAGAGGGGCAAACTTATAAGCTATTGCCCACTTTGGAAATCTTATAGTAAAGCCAAGTTTTTCTCGAATCCACATTTCATTAACTTTTATAACAATTCCGTCAATCAAAATGTCTAACTCTTCTCTTGTTGAATCAATCTCACTTATAACGGAGTGAATTTTTTGAATGTCTTTTGTTACAACAAAAAAGTCGTTGGTTAAAAACTTGTTTTCCTTCAAAAACGCATATAACTCTTCTTGGCTTTCAAAAGTTTTCCCTTCAATATATGGCACTCCATATGCAAAAAAATCTAATTTTCTTTTTGCTGTGACTTTTGGGTCTAAGTTACGAATGCTTCCAGCAACAGCATTTCTTGCGTTTTTAAGCACATCATCATGTTTTTGGTTATATTTTTCAAGTTCGCTTAATAGCATAATGCCCTCACCATTAACAACAACCTTGTTTTTAAATGGAATTGAAAGAGGCACCGACCTTATTGTTTTAACTTGCAATGTTATGTCTTCACCAACAAGACCATTTCCACGAGTTACCGCTTGCTTTAAAACCCCATCTTCATAAGTTATTGCAAGTTGAAGCCCATCAAATTTATATTCAACAGTAAAACTAACATCAGGAAATTCATTCTTAACTTTCCCAATCCAGTCGTCAAGTTCAGAAAAACTTTGTGCTTTATCTAGGCTGTAAAGTGGTGCCAAATGTTTTTGTTTTTTAAAGCCTTCCATAACAACATCACCAACTCTTTGGGTTGGTGAATCCGGAAAAATTATGCCTGTTTGTTTTTCAAGGTCAACAAGATGATAATATAGTTTATCATAGTCGGCATCAGAAACAATTGGGCTATCCAAAACATGATAATAATAACTATATTTGTTAAGTGTGTCCACAATTTGCCTTATTTCATCTTTTATTTCCATTTTTGCTCCTTACTTTTTCATAATTTTTAATGGTGTGTATTCAAGTGAGAGTGTTTTTGCTCCCAAAACATTAAACAAAACGGTTACTGTATGTTTTGTTTCAAGCTCGCTGTCATCAGTTATTTCACCAACTCCAAAAGTTGAGTGAAAAACCTGAACCCCTTTTTTAAAGTCTGAATAACTTTTTGATTGGTCTTTAATCATGCTCTTTTGCATATTTTCAAAAAAGGTGTTATATGAGCCTGAATAGGTTTTTTTGTTTTCATTTTCTTCTTCTTTTTGTTCTTCCTGTGCTTCCTTTAAAAACCTTGAAGGTTTTTGAAATTGATTTTTATTCCACAAAACACGCAAGTTTGCATGTGTTATAAAAAGCATTTCTTTTGCTCTTGTTATTGCAACATACATAAGCCTTCTTTCTTCTTCCAAATCATTTTCACTTTCACTTGCCCTAATGATTGGAAAAATCCCTTCCTCTGCTCCAACAATGAAAACAATTTTAAATTCAAGACCTTTCACAGCATGAATAGTTCCAAGAACAATTGAGTTATCTTCTTCTTTTAATTCGTCCAAATCTGTTAAAAGTGTAACGGATTGCAAATATTCATCAAGTTTTGCATTTTTGTTGTCTTTTTGATATTCAACAACACTTTGTTTAAATTGCTCTATGTTTAAAAGCTTGGTGTAATCTTCTTCAACTGTTTTGTCATAACAGTCTTCAAATTTAACTTCATCAATAACAAATTTAACAAAATCAGCAACTGGCATATTAACATTTGAAAGCAACTTAATGTAAAGTTCAGAAAATGACCTTAACTTTGTTTTTGTGCTTTGAGAAATTGATTCAAAAGAATCAATTGTTAAAACAACATTTAACAAACTATCTCCATTTGATATTTCACGCAGTTTTTTAATTGTTGTGTCGCCAATTCCCCTTTTTGGAAAATTTATAATTCTTAAAAAGCTTTCTTCATCTTGTGGGTTAACAAGAAGCCTAAGATATGCCATAACATTTTTTATTTCAGCCCTTTCATAAAACTTAAAGCCACCCAAAACTTTGTATGGAAGTCCAGCATTATTTAACGCCGTTTCAAAATTTCTTGAAAGTGCATTAAGCCTCATTAAAACTGCAATATCACTGCATGAATAGCCTTCATTTCGCACAAGAGAAGAAATCGTTTTCACAACAAAATCCGCTTCATATTTGTCTGTTGCAACATTTTCAATAACAACATTAGAGCCAACATCATTTTCTGTCCACAATTTTTTCTTAATTCTTTGCTCATTGTGTTTTATTACATTGTTTGCCATTTCAATTATTTTTTTTGTTGAACGATAATTTTGTTCTAGTTTATAAATTTTCACTGGCTTAAAATCTCTTTGAAACAAACTTATGTTTTCAATGTTTGCTCCACGCCAACCATAAATGCACTGGTCTTCATCACCAACAACCAAAATGTTTTTATATTTACCAGCAAGAAGCTTGACAATGTCATATTGGACTGTGTTCGTGTCTTGAAATTCGTCTATGTGAATATATTTAAACAAATTTTGATAATAAGACAAAACATCAGGATTTTCTTTTAAAAGAATGAATGCTTTTATGAGAAGGTCATCAAAATCTAGTGCATTTGATGCTTTTAATTTTTCTTCATACATTTCATAGGCTGAAATAATGTTTTCAGCATATGGCGAAAACATAACTTCCTCTTCATATTCTTTTGGAGTGATATTATTGTTTTTTGCCCTACTTATGTGATTTTTAATAGATTTTTTCTCGTCTTCTTCATCAACTCCCAGTTTTTCAAAAATATCTTTTAAAATCTTGTTTTTTTCATCATCAGCATAAATGCTAAAAGACTTTGTGTAACCAAGTTTGTCAATATCTCTTCGCAAAATCTTAACGCATAACGAGTGAAATGTTGAAATCCAAACACTTGATGATGAGCCCAGCATTTTTTCAACTCTTTGTTTCATTTCATTTGCTGCTTTGTTTGTAAATGTTATTGCCAAAATGTTAAAGGGCGCAACATTTTTTTCTTGCACCAAATAGGCAATCCTGTGAGTTAAAAGCCTTGTTTTTCCACTACCAGCACCAGCTGTTACCAAAATTGCGCCATCAGTATCCAAAACTGGCTTTTGTTGCTCGACATTTAAACTGCTAATAATGCTCACTTTTTCACCTCAATAATTTACTCCAATTATAGCAAAACAGCCTTTTTTTTGCAACTAAAAAAAGCATCAGCAATTAAAAACTGCTCTGCTTTTTCTTTCACGCTCAAATCTTTGTTTCATTTCGTTATATTTATCTGTTAATTCATAAATATAATTTTGCTTTGCAACTTCGCTTAAATTGTCATAAACCTCATGGTCAATAAGCCTCATTATTGGATTTAAAACATATTCATTTTCAGACAAAAGTTTTGTCACCTTTTTATATAATAAGTCATCTTTTGTTTTTGGCTTTGAAACACTTTCAATTTCTTCCTCAACCATTTTTTGGAACATATAAGAAAGATTTTCAATGTTATCCCCCTCTTGATAGTGTTCTTTGATATATTTTTCTTTGCTATTTTTTATTTTATTCCAATAACCATTCCTAAGTCTTTGTTTTGCTCTTTTGGCATATTCCCTAATTTTTAAACACTTTTCAGCCATATTGTCCCCCCTTTTTTTATAAACTATATAACAAAAAGAAGATATTGTTAAACAAATTCCACAAGCACAAACTGTTTTCGACAAAATAAGACAAAGTCAACGGCTTTGGCTCCCAAAATAAGACAAAGACAACGGCTTTGGCTTCCAAAATAAGACAAAGTCAACGGCTTTGGCTCCCAAAATAAGACAAAGTCAACGACTTTGGCTTCCAAAATAAGACAAAGTCAACGACTTTTGGCTTCCAAAATAAGACACAAAAATAACGCAAAACAAATTGTTTTACACAAAAAAATATACCATAAAAACAAAAAAAGGCTTTTTGTTAGCCTTTTTATATAAAAAGAAGTTATATTGCTTTTTTAATTTTAGCTTTCTTTCCTGCAAGTCCACGCAAATAATAAAGTTTTGCTCTTCTAACTTTACCCTTACGAACAACCTCCACATGGTCAATTCTTGGTGAGTGAATTGGGAAAGTTCTTTCCACACCAACACCAAAACTGATTCTTCTAACTGTGAAAGTTTCTCTGATGCTTCCGTTCTTACGAGCGGTTACAACACCTTCGTAAGCTTGCAAACGCTCTTTGTCACCTTCAACAACCTTAACAAACACTCTAACTGTGTCACCAATGTTGAAGTCAGCAACTTGTTCTTTCAAGCCTTCTTTCTCTAATGTTGAAATCATGTTCATTTGACTATATACCTCCCTAAAGAATTTTGTCCAAGTGTTCATGTTGATGTGTATATCCTATTTTGCTTATACAAACGCATTCAAAAATGATTGAATGTGATTGCTCAATACAAACAAGTCACAACGGACTCTATGTTGAGCAAAAACAGAGGACCACCCGAGTCATAGCAAAATTATAACACATAAAAATTGTTATTGCAAGGGTTTTTTACAAACATTTTAA
>CAMPBB010000056.1 GCA_946635125.1 uncultured Clostridia bacterium | reverse complement strand
TGCTGTGTTTTTGTATAACGAACACAACAAGTTTCCTTTTGATGTTGTGATTGTCGATGAGGTTTCAATGGTTGATGTCAATCTTGCTTACAGCCTTATTCGTGCCTTAAAGCCAGGCTCAAAACTATTGTTTGTTGGAGATAAAAACCAACTTCCAAGCGTTGGTGCTGGAAATGTTTTGGCAGACATCATTTCATCAAACTTAATTCCTTGTTGCAACTTAACTCAAATTTATCGTCAAGAAGAGGCAAGTTTGATTATTCGAAACGCTCACGCCATAAATAGGGGCGAAATGCCAATTTTGGATAACACAAGCAAAGACTTTTTCTTTGAAACAAAAACAGAACCTCAGGAAATCATGCGTTCAATTGTTCACATGATGTGTTACAGAATTCCAAAGTTTACTGGTCTTGAACCAACAAAAATTCAAGTTTTGGCACCAATGAGAATGGGGATTTGTGGGGTGGATAACTTAAACTCACAAATTCAAAGCATTTTAAACCCTCAAAGCATAAACAAACCAGAAATCTTGATGGGTTCAACAACATTTAGAGTTGGTGACAAAGTTATGCAAACCAGCAATAACTATTCTTTGGAGTGGCATCGTTCTTTGGGAAACAGATTTGAGATTGGAGAAGGTGTTTTTAACGGAGATATTGGCTATATTTCTGCAATAAGCGCTCAAACATCAACTCTTGAAGTAACTTTTGAAGACGGCAGAGTTTGCGAATATCCTCGCCATGAAATTGGGCAGTTAACATTAAGTTACGCCACAACAATTCACAAAAGCCAAGGAAGTGAGTTTGATGTTGTTATTATTCCAATGATTGGTGGAGCACCTCAAATTTTAACAAGAAACCTTTTGTATACCGGAGTTACCAGAGCAAAACAAATGGTTGTTCTTGTTGGACAAAAAACACACTTGCACATAATGATTAAAAACAATTACACAGCAAAAAGATATAGTGCTTTAAAAGAGTTTTTAATTGCTCAGTCAAAAAATGTTGACAGCCTTTTGAATTCGGAGATGGGGTGATGATTTTGAAAATAAAGGAATTTTTTAAAAATTTATTTAAAAAAGTTGACAAAATATTGTTTCCATCAAACATTAAGTGCCTTGGGTGCGGAAGAGATTTAAAGGAAAAGCAAAACATTGAGTTTTGTGATGAGTGTTTTGAAAAATTGCAATTTATTGATGAAAACAAGTGTTGCCGTGTTTGTGGAACAATTTTAAAGACAAAAAACATCTGTCCACATTGCAAAGAAGAGAAAAGGCACTTTGACATGGCAAGAAGTGTTTGCGTGTATGACAAATTTATGGCAGACCTTATTGCAAAATACAAATACCACAACAACCCATATATGTTTAAAACTTTTGCATATATGTTAACTGAAAAATATAACTTATTAAACATAAATGTTGATGTTGTTATTCCAGTTCCAATCACAAAAAAGAGGAAAAGAGAAAGAGGCTATAATCAATCGCTTTTAATTGCAAAAGAATTTTCAAAGCAAAACAATCTTTTGTGCCTTGACAGTGTTTTGATAAAGACAAAGGATAGTCTTCATCAAGCAGATTTGGGTTATAGCGATAGGCAGAAAAACATATTAAATTCTTTTAAAGTTGAAAACAAAAAACAAATTGCTGGCAAAAATGTTTTAATTATTGATGATGTGTTAACAACTGGTGCAACAACAAGTGCGTGTGCTGAGGTTTTGAAAAAAGCAAATGCAAAAAATGTTTATGTGTTAACAGTTGCATCAACAAATCACTTTAACAAAGATGAAAAAACAGCCCACAAAAACAAAGTTATCAAAATAGCTAATTATGCAAAAAATGAATAGAAAAACAAACAAAATAACGAAAAAATGAGAAAAAAAGACAAATAATTATATAAAAGTTCTTTTCATTTTGTTTGTTTTATTATATAATAATAAAAATTTTACTAGGAGAAAACAAATGTTTGGATTTATGTCTGACAATAAAAGAAGTTTGAAAAAACTTGAAAAAATGGCAAAAAAGGTTGAAGAGCTTGAACCAAAATATGCTCAAATGACAAACGAGGAATTAAAGCGTCAAACACAGGTGTTAAAAGATAGGCTTCGTGAAGGGGAAACTCTTGACGACATTTTGTTTGATGCTTTTGCTGCTGTTAGAGAAGCAAGTTTTAGGGTTTTAAACATGAAACACTTCCATGTTCAAATCATTGGTGGAATTGTTCTTCACCAAGGAAGAATCGCAGAAATGTATACTGGTGAAGGAAAAACTTTTGTTGCCGTTTTGCCAGCATATCTTAACGCTCTTTCAGGAAAGGGTGTGCACATTGTAACAGTGAACGAATATCTTGCCAGCCGTGACGCAGAATGGATGGGAAAGGTTCACGCTTTCATGGGGCTAACTGTTGGGGTTTCTTTATCTCAAATGAGCCCAAAGGAAAAGCAAAAGGCTTATGCTTGTGACATCACATACTGCACAAACAACGAACTTGGTTTTGATTATCTTCGTGACAACATGGTCCGCCGTGCAGAAGACAGGGTTTGCCGTGGCTATAACTTTGCAATAATCGATGAGGTTGACTCAATTTTAATTGATGAAGCAAGAACGCCTCTTATTATTAGCGGAAAAGGTTATAAGAGCAGTGAAACATACAAAAAGGCTCAAAAGTTTATTAGAACATTAAGGCGTGATGAAGATTATGTTGTTGATGAAGAAAAGAAAGCAATTCACTTAAACGAGCAAGGAACAGCAAAAGCGGAAAAATATTTTGGAGTTGAGAATTTAAGTGACATTTCTGCTGTTGAGTTAAACCAACACATAATGAATGCTTTAAGAGCAAACTTTATGTTAAAAGCCGACCAAGACTACATTGTTAAAGATGGAGAAATTCTTCTTGTGGACGAATTCACTGGTCGTGTTATGGAAGGAAGAAGATATTCAAATGGTCTTCACCAAGCAATTGAAGCAAAAGAAGGGGTTGAAATCAAAGATGAAAACCTAACTGTTGCAACAATAACTCTTCAAAACTTTTTCAGACTTTATCACAAACTTTCTGGAATGACTGGAACAGGAAAAACAGAAGAAGGTGAATTTAACCAAATTTACAACCTAGACATTGTCACAATTCCTCAAAACCTTCCAAACAAAAGAATTGATGAACCAGACCTTGTTTACACAACAATGGAAGCAAAATATCGTGCAATCATTGAAAGAATAAAAGAAGCCTATGAAATTGGACAACCAGTTTTGGTTGGAACAACAACAATTGAAAAAAGTGAATACATTTCAAAACTTTTAAAACAAGCAAAAATTCCTCACAATGTGTTAAACGCAAAAAACCACGCCCAAGAAGGCGAAATCATTGCCCAAGCGGGGCAACTTAAAAAAGTTACAATTGCAACAAACATGGCAGGTCGTGGAACAGACATTTTGCTTGGTGGAAACCCAGTTTATTTGGCAAAAGCAAAACTTGCAAAGAAAGGTTACACACATGCTTTAATTGAAATGGCAACATCATTTTTGCCGGCAGCCACTGAAGAAGTTCAAAAAGTGAAAGATGAGTATGAAAAATATTACAAAGAACTCAAAAAGCAAACAGATGAAGCAAAAGAAGAAGTAATTAAAGTTGGTGGGCTTTTAATCATTGGAACAGAACGCCATGAGTCAAGGCGTATTGACAACCAGCTTAGGGGAAGAGCAGGCCGTCAGGGTGACCCAGGACATTCAGTTTTCTACCTTTCATTGGAAGATGATTTGTTAAGACTTTTTGGTGGAGATAGGTTAAAACGAATTAGTTCATTCTTTAAAATTGATGATGACACACCATTTCAGATGAAACTTTTGTCAAGGCAAATTTCAAATGCTCAAAAGAAAGTTGAAATCAGAAACTACTCAATTCGCCGTCACTTAATTGGTTATGATGATGTTGTTAACGAACAAAGAACAATAATATATGACCAAAGAAACAAAATTTTGGACGGAGAAGATGTTCATGCACAAATTGTTGACATGCTTCCAGAAGTTGTTCACGAAGCAATCATGAACGCAATTGATGTTGATAAGCCAAGTTTTGACTGGAATGTTGATGAAATAAATCACTCACTTGAAGATAGATTATATCCAAAGGGAACAAATTTCATAAGCCAAAGCATGCTTGAAGACATAACACCACAAAACTTAATTAACTTTGTAACAGATGATGTTTTAAAGCGTTATGAAGACAAGAAAAACGAATTTGAGGAAATTGGACTCCAATTTGCTGCTGTTGAAAGAATAATTCTTTTGGATATCGTTGACCGTTCATGGATGGAACACATTGATGCCATGACAACATTAAGGCATGAAATTGGAACACAAGGATTTGGAAGAGTTGACCCAATTATTGCTTATAAGAAAGAAGGCTTTAAAATGTTTGATGAAATGGTTATGAACATTCGAAGAAGAGTTTCAACAATACTTTTGAATCTTAGCAAACCAACAATTCAAATAAGACCAAACATAACTCCAAAAAACACAGTGGCAACACAAGAAACTCAAAACACGCAGCCAGCAAGCACTCCAGTTTCAAAAGGACCAGCAGTAAGCACAAAAGTTGTTGGCAGAAATGATCCTTGCCCATGTGGAAGTGGGAAAAAATACAAAAACTGTTGTGGAAAAGAAGAGTAATTATGACATTAAACGATTTAAAGGAAAAACTTAATGAAACACAAAAATTTCTTGA
>CAMPBB010000055.1 GCA_946635125.1 uncultured Clostridia bacterium | reverse complement strand
AGCAATTTTTGCACCACTTAAAAAAGATATGAAGTGTGCCAAAACAAAAAAAGACACAATCCTAACAACTTGCTCAATCAGTTCACTAAGCCCCATTGAAAAATAATCCTGCCGTCCCCACAGATATCCTTTCAAAGAAGAATAAACTGCACTAAACAAAACAGCAGGAAGAAGCAAAAGCAAAACATCAATGCAAGATCTTTCTGTGAATAATTTTGAAATCGGCAACCTGAAAATAACAAAAACCGCAATAATAACAAGGCTTAAAACAATTCCAAAAATCAATCCACTTGAAACATATGAATGAGCACTTTTTTGATTCTTTTGAACAAAACACCTTGCCGTTTGTTTTGAAATGGTGAGCGGAATTCCACTTGAAACAAGCAATACCAAAACCATGAAAACAGAACTTGCTATGTGATAAACCCCAAGCAACACAGCACCCAACTCTCGTGACAAATATATTCTAAACAAAAACCCCAAAACTCTTGTTATCACTGAAAAAATTGCGACCAAAACAACAGCTTTAAATAATGACTTTGCCATGTTTCCTCCACAAATTATTTTACTTGAAAAGAAAACATAATATAACAAAAACAAATTTTTGAACTGAAAAAACGCAAAAAAAGTGTTTTTTTATGCTCAAAAATCATAAAAATATAAAAAAGGAACTTTTTATGATTGAGTTTTTGGGTAAGAATTTAGTTTTTTCAAATTACATTTTTCACAGATTTAAGGAAGGAGAAACTTTGGAAAGCATTGCAAAAAAATATAATATAAACAAAAACATTTTAAAGCAATTTTGTGATGAAGTGTATGTTGGCAATTGCGTTTTAATTCCAGTAAAAAACAAAAAATATCATATTGTTAAGCCAACCGAAACAATTGATTCGATTTGCAAAAAATATGATATTTCTCGTAACGAGTTGTTAAGTAAAAACAATATTAAAAAACTGTTTATTGGGCAAGTGCTTGAACTTTAATTTTCATTAAGTTTTTTCAGCAGCAATTTAAGGTCAACATCATGAACAACCGCTGCTTCTTCAATTGTTTCAAATTGAGTTACAGGGCATCCAAAACAATGCATTCCAAACCCAAACAATATTGCTTGTGCCTCTGGTTTTTTTGCAATAACCTCACCAAGAGTCATGTCTTTTGTGAACATCACTCTTCTTCTTGAAGTTGTTGTTTGCACTTTTTTTGCTTTAACATTTGTTTGCTTTTTTGTTGATGGTTTCTTTTCTTTTTCCGTTCCTATTTTTGTGTTTGTTTTCTTTTCCATGTTATTCTCCTTTTATTAGTTTTCCGCATTGATTGCAAAATTTGCTTCCGTTTGGATTTATTGCACCACAACTTTGACATTTAATTTCGCTTTGCTCAAAGTTTTGAAATGGAATTTTTTTCTCTTGAGCAAACTCTTCTGTTGTTAGTTCTTTCTCTTTTGCGTTTTGAAAATTTTCTGAACTCAAATTTTCATTTAATTCTTTTATATCGTTTTTTGCTTCTGACTCTTTTTCTTCATCTTTCACAACTTCACCTTGAACACTTTCAAGTTCTTCGAGTTTTAAGTTTTGAGGATAAATAATGTTTTCCACATTCACATCAGTTACCGCAACGCCATATTTTTTAAAATTTTTAAAAACAAGAGGTTTTAAGGTTAAATTGCCAAATTCATATTCAGATAATGCTTTTGTTGACTTAAATTTTTTGAACCACAAAATGTCTGTTATAAGTTCGGAAACCATTGCATCAAATTTTTTTATCGCTTTGCCTGGTTTTATTTTTGCCCATTCAATCAAAAATAACCCAACAAACTTGGCTGGCTCCTGAACTTGAAATGAATAAGTTCCAACAGCAGAATAAGAAAACTTTTTCTTTCCCTTTTCTCTAACTTTAATCATTCCACTTTGCCACTTTCTCTTTTCAATATATGATGTTTTAACAAAATATAAATCACACTTAAATTTTGATGGCAAAACAATCTCGGCAGTTTGCCCGTTCTTTTGCACTTTTCCCTTGTCTAGCCCCAACGCTTTTGTTGTTTTTGGAATGTAAGCAAGGCTTATTTCATGTGTTCCTTCCCCAAAAACATCCAAAACAGTGTCTTTTGCAACAATAACAGCATTCCAACCTTCTTCAACCAAAATTTTTTGTCCAATTTCAACTGTTGTGTAACCAGATGACTGTGGCTGAATCACAATGTCTTGTTTTTTTGTTGGCATTTGTATAACTTTTTTTGAAAACAATTTTTTAAAAAAATTTATAAGCCCCATTTTTCTCCCCTCTTTGAAATGATTATATCACAGCACAGAAAAAACTTCAACAATATAAAAAAAATTGTTATATTTACACACTAATTTATCATATTTTTATTATAGGAGAAAAAAATGCAATACACAAATTTAATAAATAAAGAAGTTATTTCCATATATGATGGGGCAAGTGTTGGAAAAACGATGTTTGGAATTTTTGGAAAGCAAAAACTGTTAAAACTTGTTGTTAACGATGCTGGGTCCCAAAAAATTCTTGATGTGAAAAATATTTTTTCCTGCTTGTATGACAAGATTATGATTAAAAATAAAAATGCATTAGTTGTCAGCCAAAATGATAACATAAACTCTTTTTCACAAAAAGAAGTTATTTCTGTTTTTGGTGAAAATTTTGGAATGGTTAGTGAAATAATATTGAATGAAAAGTTTGTTGTGACAAAAATAAAAACAGATAAAACAGAATTTTTGCTTTCTAACATTGTTTCAAATAATGAAAAAATCATCATAAACAACAACTCATCATACAAAAATTTTCAGTTTGCTCCAAAAAAGAAAATTGAAATTGAAAAAAATTTAAGTCAAAAAGTGCAAATAACAACAAAAATCCCCATTAAAATCACATCTGGAAGTTTTTTGATTGGCAAAAAACTTTTTCGTGACATAATAACGCCCTCAAACATAACACTTGCAAGAAAGAATCAAATCGTCACTTTAAACCTTGTTAATCTTGCAAAAGACAATGGATGCCTAAATCTTTTAATCAATTCAATTTTATAATAAAAAAATAAAGCATTGAAAATCAATGCTTTATTTTTGTTTATTGTTCTTCACTATCTTGTAGTTCTTGTTGTTGCATAATAAGTCTCTTTGCTCTATGTTTGCGTCTTAAGTATTCCAAAAGTGCAAACATAACAATAATAACAACAACAAGTCCAAGGATTAGAATATACAACCATCCAGACACACCAACTGATGTGTTCGCTGTTGAGAGTATGAACACTCCAGTTGAGTTTGTTTTGAATTCAACATAATCATTGTCATCAACTGTGAAGTCTATTCTTGAATAATTTGGTGAGGTCAAAGATTTTGTGTAAGCTTTTAACGCATCATTATTAAGAATTCTTGATTCTGTTTTAATTCTAACTGTCATGTCAAAGTCTGGCTTATATTCTTCATCTCCTTTCCAAAGTTGAACAATATAAACTTTTTCTGTCTGGAATCTAAAGTTTCCAAGAATTGCTTTAAGGTCAGAGTCTCCTTCAACTTCTCTTAATGTAACTCTAACATCTCCATCAAATCCAAGTTCACTAATAACAGTCACTCTTCCATCTTCTGATGTTAAAATTCCAACTCTAACATTTATTTGTGTTTGAGCATTTCCAACAATTTTATAGTTTTTGTTTTTAGCATAAACATTAACATCATAAACTCCGCTGTCTGTAAATCCATTTGTCACTTCTTCGGTTGCTTTGTTTGTGTATTCAACAACGATTTCAGCATCGTGATCTTCAAGCACTCCTTCAACAGAAACATCAACAAATTGAATTTCTTCTGTTTCTATGAAGTCAAGTTTTTCACCGAATGTTACTGTAAGTTCAACTGGGTTAACAACAATTTCAATTGTTTCCTCAACATCATCTTTAAGTGGTGTGTGAATAACAACTTCTTTGTCATCAACAGTGAGTTCTGTTTCATCTTGAATGCTGAAATTATATTCTTCATCATTCAAAACTCTCTTGTCTCCATTGTTGTATGTTGCTTCAACATAAACTCCCTCTGTTGAGAATTTATCGTATGCAGTGTAAGTTGTTTTGTTAAAGTCGTGAACAGTAATTTCTTCAATCACAATTGGAGTTCCAACAATCAAAATTGTTGATGAATATGTTTCATAGTTTTGTGAATCAGTTGGAATGAAGTTATAAGTGTAAATTTGTTCTCCTGCAAGAATTGCTCCATCCTCGTTTCTCCAAGAAATTGTTCCTTCTGTGTCGCCTTCTGATAGCTTAATTTCTGGAAGAGCTTCTCCAACAAAGTATGTTCTTTCGTCAATGTATGGGTTAATGTAAGGTTTAACTTTGTTAATTGCAAAGTTAAGTGTTCTAAATCCATCATAGTTTCCAGTTGCTGTGATTGTGATGTTTGCTGTTCCAACATTGATGTTGTTTTCGTAAGCAATTGTGTAATCCTTATTTTCAACAAGTTCATAATCGCCATGTTTAATTGTTAGGTCTTGTGTGATTTCTTTTCCACCTTGGTAGAAAATATTCTTAACAAGTCCTGAAATCGTTACATCACTATCAGCAATGCTCTTTGGAGCAATTGTGAATATGCTTTCTTTTGTTCCACCATAGTTGTTAATACCATTAACAACAATTGTTATAATTCCAGCGCTTGTAAAGTCTGTTGTCTCAACAGTTGTAAGCCCTGCAACATAATTTCTGTAGAACATAATTTCATAGTTTTCGCCTTCAACCAAAAGGTC
>CAMPBB010000054.1 GCA_946635125.1 uncultured Clostridia bacterium | reverse complement strand
TAATATGCAACTCAAAAATTATTTTGTGAAAACAAAAATTTTTTTAAAAAAAAACGCTCACATTTTCTGCTTAATTTGCAAAAATTTAAACAAAAAACAAGCAACTTTATTGATTTTTGCTTGTTTTTTTAAGTTTTTTCTCTTTTTTTTCTTTTGTCTTAACCGTTTTTAAAGCAACCTTAATGTCTTTTTTCTCTTGCTTAATTTCACTAATTGCATCTTTTATTTCTTGCTTTTCTTCTTTTCTTTCAAACTTTTGTTCAACACGCTCGGCTTTTGCTTCTTGTTTTAAATCCAGTTTTTCTTTTCTTTTTTTGTCCTTAAAAAGTTTCTTTTGAATGTTCGTTGCCGTTTCCTTTCCCTTTAAAAGCCTTTCGATGTTTGAACGGTGAGCAAACCAAATGAGAAGGAAAATTGCAAAAGTTAGCAAACTAATTGTTAGGTTTGGTTCATCCATGCTAAGATTTTGATATATTACCATGCTTGTGACAATCATTAAAGATGCAACGGAAACATATTTAAAAATCCAAACATACACAAAAGCAATAACAAAGGCAATGGCCATTGCAATTGGCTGTGACACCAAGAAAACCCCAATCATTGTTGCAGCACTTTTTCCACCTTTAAATTTATAATATACTGGAAACATATGCCCAACAACAGCACCAAGCCCACAAGAGTAAAGTGCAATAAGCCCTTCTGTTGTGTTTAGTCCAAACACCAAGTAACCAGAAAGTGCACTAATAACACCTTTTAACGCATCTAAAAACAGTGTTAAAAATCCAATTCCAGCACCAACATTTCGAAACATGTTTGTTGCACCTGGATTGCCTGAACCCTTTTTTGTTATGTCGATGTGTTTTGTTTTAGCCAAAATTCTTCCAAAACTGATTGAACCCAAAAAATATGAACACACAACCATTATGGCAAGAAGCCAAAAATTCATAATCATTCCTCCTTGTTTGTTTGTCTAACTAAAAACCTTATTGGCGTTCCCGTGAAATCTTTTGCCCTACGCAAACAGTTTTCCAAATATCTCTTATAGGAAAAGTGCAAAAGTTTTTCGTCATTAACAAAAATCGCAAAAGTTGGTGGGCAAACATCAACTTGCGTCATATATTTTATTTTAAGTCTTCTTCCAGCATGAGTTGGAGGTTCTGTTGTTGCCATTGCGTCCTGAAGTATTTCATTTAACAGCCCAGTGGAAATTCTTGTTTTTGCATGAGATAAAACAACTTCAACATTTTCCATAATTTTCCCAAACCTTGTGCCATCTAAAGCTGAAACGAACACTGGAACATAATAATCCATAAACTTTAACTCTTCGTCAAGTTTTTTTGTGTATTTGTTAACAGTTTTGCTGTCCTTTTCCACCAAATCCCACTTGTTGTAAACAACAACACTTGGTTTTCCTTGCTCATGAACATAACCAAGAATTCGAACATCTTGCTCACTTATTTCCTCGCTGGCATCCAAAACATAAACAACACAATCAGCCCTTCTAATTGCCTGCAAACTTCTCATAACGCTGTAACCTTCAACCGTTTCATAGTCAATCTTGCTTTTTCTTCTAATTCCAGCAGTGTCTATCAACAGATAATCTTTTCCATTAAACCTAAACGGAACATCAATTGCATCTCTTGTTGTTCCCGCAACATTGCTAACAACAACTCTTTCCTCGCCTAAAAGCCTGTTTGTTATGCTGCTTTTTCCTGCGTTTGGTCTTCCAACTATTGCAATTTTTATTCTTTCATCTTGCAAACTTGGCTCAACTTTTGTTTTAAACTTTTCAACAACAGCATCCAAAACATCACCCACACCCATTCCGTGTTCAGAAGACATTGCATAAGGCTTTCCAATTCCAAGTTTGTAAAATTCAGACACCAAAAGCCCTTCCCTATCGTTTTCAAGTTTATTAACAGCAAGAACAATTTGTTTTTTGCTTTTTCTTAAAATTTGAGCAACATTAAAATCACTTGATGTAAGCCCTTCTTTTCCGTCAACAATCATCAAAATAACATCTGCAACATCAATTGCAAGTTGAGCCTGCATCAAAATATATTTTTGCCACTCATCATTTTTGTTAGGTTCAATGCCTCCCGTGTCAATCATGGAAAAAGCATAGCCAGCCCACTCTGCATCAGCAATAATTCTGTCTCTTGTCACGCCTGGAATGTTTTTAACTATGCTAATTTTTTTGCCAGCAACACGATTAAAAAATGTGGATTTTCCCACATTTGGTTTTCCTATTATTGCAAGCACTGGCTTTGTCATAACCTTTTCTCCTTAAATTATTTTTTCATTTTACGCAAAAGATCAATAAAGTTGTCTATGTCTGTGAACTGTTTATAAACAGAAGCAAATCTGATGTAAGCAACCTCATCAAGAGATTTAAGCCCTTTCATAACTTCTTCTCCAATTTTTTGTGAAGTAACTTCTTGTGCCAAACTGTTGTAAATGTTTTTCTCAATTTTGTTCACAACCTCTTCAATTTGAGCCATTGAAACTGGCCTTTTATCACACGCCTTAACCATTCCTTTTCTAATTTTTTCACGGTCAAATGGTTCAATGCTTCCATCTTTTTTAACAACCATCACAGGAATACTTTCATAAACCTCAAAAGTTGTGAATCTTTTCCCACACTTTGGGCATTCTCTTCTTCTTCTAATGGAAGTAACATCTTCACTTGTTCTTGAATCAATCACTTTTGTGTCTAAACACCCACAAAACAAACACTTCATAAAACACCTCTTATTTATTGTAACAAAAAACCATAAAAATGTCTAGTCCTAAAATAAATTAGTCATTTATTTTTTACTTTTTTCATATAAACTATGTGAGGAGTTTTTATGGAAAACAGTTTTAGCGAACTTAGGTCAAAACTTGTTGTTAATCTTGTTGATGGGAAAAAACTTGGTCACATAATTGACTTAATTTTTGAAAAGCGCTCTGCAAAAATTTTGGGGGTTGTTGTTCCAGGAACAAAAAGTTTCTTTTCTTTTTTTAAACCAAAAGAAGATATTTTCATTCCATATCACAACATTTGCAAAATTGGAGAAGACACAATTTTGGTTCAACTAACACCAGCAGTTAACATAACAAATGAAGACAAAAAAGAAAAATATGATTATTTATCTCCACCACAATTTGATGAAAAATAAACAAAAAAGCACAAAAAATGTGCTTTTTTTAATTTTTGAACGCTTTTTTCACATTATTTAAACTTTTTTTCACCATTTTTTTGCAATGATTAAATAATGTTTTGCCAATCAAAATTAACTGTTTGATGATAAGTTTTTAAAATATGATTTAAAAGATTTGATTCCACCAACGCAAGGTCAAAATCTTTTATTTCCAAATATCCCTCAATCATTTCAATCTCTTTTCCAATCTGCTCAATTTCTTTGTAATCAACAAACAAACTTAAAACAAACTCTTTTTCTTCCCAGTATTCTTTCATTTTCTTTGTTTTAATAATTGAACTTTCGTTGTTATCTTTAATTTCCAAACATAGTGCAGCACTCTCTTGCTTTAAATATGAAAGCGAAGAATCGATGAAATTTTGTTCCAACAAAACGCCACACAAAAGAGCCAAAAACAAAACAATCACAAAAATATTTCTTTTCACCATTTTGTTTGCCTCCTTGGTGTTTTAAACATTTGTGGCAACTTGTCTTTCACCTGCGAGTAAACATTTCCATAACAATCTATAGTTAGAATAACAATATCTTTATAATCGTTCACTCCACATTTCTTGCATAGTTTTTGCAGAAATTTTTCATCAATCTTTGCAATTTCCATGTTTTTGTTTAAAAGTTTCCCACATGAAACAATAACAAGAGGCAAACTTGCTTCTTCACTTTTTATTTTAAGGTCAGCACATGAAACGGGGCTGTTTTCAGATTTTAAAATCACACTAAGAGTTCCGTTTGTTTCCACAATGGCATAAGCAACATCTTCAAGTTTGTATGTTCCTGCCTGACGCATCCCTTGCATCAAGTCGTCAAATGTCATGTTTAACTCTTTCATAACATTTAAGTTAACTCCACTAGGGGAAATAACAACAGCTGGCTTCCCATTGATTAGTTTTCGCATCGTTAAACTTTTTCTTTCAACAATTGAAACAATGAAGTGAACAACAACAATCATTGAAAGTGGAATTAAACTAAACAGCAAAGGCATGCTCGTTTGAGTCATTGGAAGCGTTGCAATGTCTGCCATAATTAGGGTTATAACAAGTTCATAAGGTTGCATTTGACCCACCTGCTTTTTCCCCATAATTCGAAGATAAAACAAAACAATCACATAAATTATTAAAACTCTAAATAGTATTATAAGCATATATATAATTTGCAAAAATTTTCATGTTTTATGCCCGTTTTTTTGAAATTTTTATCACATTTTTGACTTTTGAAAAAACAAACTCAAACGAACACACCTTAAACATAACAAGCAAAAGAGCAAAGCAAACAACACCCAAAAAGGCTGAAATAAGCAAACAAACAAAAGAAGGTAAACATAAGTAAAGTAAGTTATACACATAAAGCATCAGCATTGAAGAAGGAATGCTGAATGCACAAATTAACAAAAGAGGCTTTAAAATTTTGAGCTTAATTTTCACTTCTTTTTTTATTTTTATGAGATTTAAAAAACTGATAATGCTCATGCAAAGGAAAAATCCAAGTATTAGTGAGTATGCTCCCAAAACACATGAAAAACACACAACACACAATATTAAAACAACTCCACCAATAATGTTGTTAACAAATGATTTAACTTCCAAAT
>CAMPBB010000053.1 GCA_946635125.1 uncultured Clostridia bacterium | reverse complement strand
TGTTGTTCCATCAAAACTTAAAGCATTATTATCATCAACAGGCTCATTTTCATTGTTAACAAACTGAACTTTTGCAAGTTTTATTGAAGTAACAAAAGAGAAATCACTTGAAAGTTTTTCTTGTCCATTCCCTCTTGCTTTAACTTTTATTGTGTTCTCGGTTGGGTTCAAAACAATATTTTCAAGAGAACACTTGTTTTCAGTTACAACAATTGGGTCTAAATCATTAACAACAACTTCATATTCGTTTGCGTGCAAAACTTCATCCCAAACAACTTCATTTCCAATAAGTGATGCATTTAATGGCTTTGTTAATTGATAGAAAATTTTTGTCCCACTTTCTGGTGCGTTAAACAAATTTTCGCCATCGCCCAAAACATTAACAAAAGCTTCAAATTCACCTTCACCAAAATCTAATCCTGGGTTTTCTGTTGGAATTTTCCAAACAACGCAACGCTTATCATCAACAGTTTTTGTTTCTTTAACAAATTTTTGCATTGTTGTTTCACTTAAAAACTCACTTGTTGTTTTGTTTTGAATTGAAAGAACATAATTGTTTTCATTCACTTCAACACCATTTCCATTCAGCATTGGAACAACAATTTCATTGTTTTTAACTTCAATGTTTGATGCACTATCCAAAATTGTGAAAACATATCTTTCTGAATAAGGTGAATCAACAAATGTTTCTTCATCATCACTAACAGACTTAACCCAAACAGAATATGTTCCACTGCTCAAAAACTCTGGGCTGCCAAACTTATATGAGTTCTTCTTTTCAAGTTCAAAAACTTTTGCTTTACTAACATCAGTTTCATCGCCTTTTGCAATTGCCAACGCATAACATGGTTCGTGGTCACCAATAATTCCCTCTTCATCAACAAACTCAACTTTGTTCCAAACAATGCTTTTTGAGTTTTCATTAAAAACAAGTCCGCTTGGAGCATCAAGAGTTATTTTGTTTGCCAAAACTCGCACTTTAAAACTTGCTTTCATGTTTGAATCAAAATCAGCAGTTGCAACAACCAAAGCCTCGTGTGCTTTTCCATCGGTTGAGATTGCAGTGACAACACCATTTTTGTCAACACTAACAAATTGCTCACCAGAAACAACCCTGTAAGTCACATCCTTATTCGTTGCCTCTGATGGCGTGAATTCAATTTCAAGTTGAACACTCTCCCCCTGAATCACTGAATATTGTGTTTTGATTGGAGAGATTCCGTTTAAAGGCACCCCACCTGAGCAAGCCACCAAAATTGGCAGACAAAACAAACTTAAAATCAAACTAAAAATTGCGTATTTAACTTTCCCCATTTTTTGAACCCCTATTTTATTTTTATGATTTGCACTTTTGCTTTTTTATATGCAAACTTAGATAACAAACCACAAATTTATATTATATATTATAATATATATAAAAAACAAAATCAAACAAATAAAGCCACTATTTGACGATATTCTCCAAAAATTTGACACACTATCCCATCAAAAAATCGCAGTATAATTATCAATTTTTGCACATGTTTTTTATTAAAAAAATAAAAATTTTCAATTTTTTAACAACTTTTTAACAAAAAATTAATTTTTTTAACACAAATTTTTGCAAACCACTTTTTTAAAAAACATTTTATTGTTTAACGCAAAATATGATTGATTTTACAATCTTTGTGTGCTATAATAAAAACATCACAAAATTTGTTCCCATAGGTAAAGGGATATACCTTCGACCTCCTAAGTCGGGATTGCTGGTTCGAGTCCAGCTGGGAACGCCAATAAAAAACTCACTTTTTCTAAGTGAGTTTTTTTGCTTGAATAAAATTCTTTTTCATATTACAATTTAAGTAAAGGAAAAAATATGAACAAATTAACGCAAGAAATTTTTGAGTATATTAAAAAAACATACAACGCATCACCAGATTATCTTTGGAAAAAATTTCCAAATCATTGCGTGTTTAGAAACAGCGAGAGCAAAAAATGGTTTGTTTTGTTTGGTGAGGTTAAAAACAAAAGCCTTGGAATAAACAGAGATGGAAACTCTTTCTTACTTGACATAAAACTTGATAAGTTTGAAGTTGAAATGCTTAAAAACCAACAAGGCTTTTTGCCAGCATATCACATGAACAAACAAAGCTGGATAACAATTCTTTTAAACGGTGAAGTTCCACTTGGGATTATTGAAGAACTTATTGACAAAAGTTTTTCACTTTCAAAAAAATAAAAAGAAGCAAAAACCATTGCTTCTTTTTTTTGGCACGCCCAGAAGGACTCGAACCCTCCATAATAGTTCCGAAGACTATTGTGATATCCACTTCACTATGGGCGCATATTTTTTCATAAGCATTTTAACAAAATTTTGCAACAAAACTTGTTTTAGCGCAAAATAAGGATAACACATTATAAAAAAAATTGCAACAACAAAAAAGTTAAAGATTTGTTTTGTTTTATTGTTTTTCATTTTTAAAACATTAACTTTTGCAAAAATTTTGTGTTAAAAATTGAATTTTTTGTGTTTTTTCTTGCAATTTTTGCGTATTTTTGAAAAAATAATGTTATTTGTTGACTTTTTTTGTAAAATTGGTATATACTAATTATATCAAATAAAGGGGTAGAAATTATGGAAAATAAAAAAATTAGTTCATTTCCTTTCATCTTCATTTTTGTTGCAACAATTTGTTTTGTTTTAATTCTTGGTTGGTCATTTGGATATAGATCTGGATATGGACTCATCACTCTTTGGTCAAATTTTGGTTTTTGCATTTCTGCAATCTTCCAAATTGTTTCACTAATTGTTTTACTTGGTCTTTTTGTGTTTAGCATTTGGGGGTGGGCATTCAGCCTGGGAAAAGCAGGCGAACTTAAAATTGGAAAATGGGGAATGAAATCAATTTGTGAATTCCTTTACACTATTTTTGTGTGCCTTGCTTTTATTGTCTTCTTGTTTGCTGCAATTGGACTTGGTGGAGTTACAATTGGAATGGTTTTATATCTCATTGCCTGCCTTGGTTCTTTTGTTGCATACCTTGTTTTCAGAAGCAAAGGCTTAATTGACAAAAACGGAATCATAAGTGAAGTTGAAAACTTTGGCGAACAAAATGAAAAAACAGTTGTAAAAAAATCAAAAAAGAATGATAATGAAAACAACTAACTTTTAATTAAAACATTACTAAGCAAAAAAATCTAACATAAAAATGCTAGATTTTTTTCTTTTTATTGTTTAAAACAGTAACAAAAAAAGTGCTATCTTCCAAATCTTCACGAACAGTTGTTCCAGCAGCAATAAAAGAATTCTTTCCAACATCAATTGGTGCTACCAAATTCACATTTGCTCCAATAAAAACATTTTCACCAACAAAAATTTTTTGTTTTATTTTCCCATTATAATTTGCAAAAACTGTTCCGCACCCAATGTTTGTGTTTCTTCCAACAAACGCATCACCAATATAAGCGTGATGTGACGCTTTTACCCCATCATCCAAAAATGAGTTTTTCACCTCAACAAAATCTCCAATTCTGCAATTTTTCCCAATGAAGGCATTATTTCGAAGATAACAAAAAGGACCAATGGTTGAATTGTTTTTTACAACACAATTTTCCAAAACGCTGTTAACAATTTTAACGCCATCGCAAACAATGGAATTCACGATTTTTGAAGAATATATTTCACATTTTCCAATTTTTGACCCTTCAATGAAATTTTGCCCAACCAAAACAGCATCGCTGTTTATTTCATTTTCTTTCTTTAATTTTTTCATACATGATTTATATGCATAACAAAATGTTTTTTATCTCATTTTGTAAATATTTTTTTATTTTTATTGCCTAGTTTTGTTTGTTTTGCTATAATACGGCTTATGGGAGAATTATTCATGTTTAGCTTTGTTCCATCAAAAGAAATGAAAGTCAGTGTTTTTAAAAATCAGGAAAAACAAATTATGTCAAAAGAAAAAATTGCACAAAAAATGTGTGGTGATAATGTTTTTGCATATGACATATTTTTAAAAGATGAACTTGTTGGATTTGCAATGTTTCGAAAAAATAAAAACAATTTATTTTTATGGAATTATGCAATAGATCAAAAATTTCAAAATAAAAAGTATGGGCAAACTGCCTTAAAAGAACTGATATTATTCTTACAAAATAAAGAAAAAATTAAAAATTTCACAACAACTTACAAAATTGGCAATAACAAAGCCAAAAAAGTTTATGAAAAACTTGGATTTAAAGAAACAGAAATAATTGATGAAGAAAACATAAAAGAAGTTAACATGGAATTAAAGCTTTAAGGAGTTACTATTAAATGATTAAATTATTAAAATTTATGACAAAAAAAGATTGGTTTCAATTTTTTTTAATTATTGTTTTTGTGACACTTGAAACATTTTTTGTTGTCAAACTGCCAGAAAGCATGGCAGGTGTTATTGCAAAAGTGCAAATTTCAGCACCAACAAGCGAAATAATTAACGCTGGGCTTATTATGCTTTTATATGCTTTTATTATTCTTATTAGTGTTTTGCTTTCAGGATTTTTCTCAGCAAAAGTTAGTGCAAACTTGTGCAAAACAATTCGTGAAAACTTATATTTCAAAGTTGGAAATTTTTCCATGAAAGAAATTGAAAAATTTTCAACAGCAAGTTTAATCACTCGCTCAACAAACGACATAACACAGCTTCAACAAACTTATGCCATTTCTTTTAGAATTTTGTTTACCGCACCATTTTTGGCAATTTTTGCAATTTCAAAAATCGTTGGAAAAAGATGGCAACTCTCTCTTACCACAGCAGGTTTTATTTTGCT
>CAMPBB010000052.1 GCA_946635125.1 uncultured Clostridia bacterium | reverse complement strand
GAACTTGATGCAACTCTTACAAGCCGTGACACTGTTAACACAAAGATGAGACAAATACTTGATGAGGCAACAGATCCATGGGGAATTAAGATTAACCGTGTTGAACTTAAAAACATTTTGCCACCAAAAGACATTCAAACAGCCATGGAAAAACAAATGAGAGCAGAAAGAGAAAGGCGTGAGGCAATCTTGATAGCTGAAGGTGAGAAAAAAAGCAACATCTTGATAGCCGAGGGTGAAAAAGAAGCAGCAATTTTAAGAGCAGAAGCAAAAAGGCTGGCCCTTATAAAAGAAGCAGAAGGAATGAGTGAGTCCATAAAACTTATTGTTCAATCAAAACCAGACAAAGCTTATTTAACTTTAAAAGGTTATGAAGCAATGCAAAAAGTTGCTGATGGGAACGCAACAAAACTCATTATTCCAAGTGAACTTACAAATCTTGCAAACTTGGTGGCTTCAGCAAAAGAAACAGTTGATGCTTTTAAAGAAACAAGCAAACAAGAAAACACAAAATCAAAAGCAAAAACAAAGAAAAAATAACAAAAAAACCAGCAAAAAGTCATGCTGGTTTTTTTGTGTAAGAAAAGTGAACATTGTGTTTAATTATTTGTCATTTTTTTCTTGCCAAAATTATTGTTTTTTGATATATTAAAAGAAAAAAAGGAAAAGTAAATTGTGAAAGTTGTGAATTTAGATGCCATTAAAACAAAAGGTGAAATAACAACACAAAGCGTGCAAAAATATTTAGTGTATAATAATTTCTTAAATATTTTGTTTAGCCTTTTAACTGCCATAACAGTTTTCTCTATTGTTGTTGTTTTTAGCTATTTTGTTGTTGCGCTTATTTCTTTTGTTTTGGCGTTGTTTTTGTTTATAGGATTGCTGATTATCACATTGGCAACTCTTGGTATAGTTTATCTAACAACTGATATTGGAAAGGCGTGGGGGTGGTTTGATCCTTTAATGGAACGAACGCAAGCGTTTTATCAAGTTTTAGACAAAATATATCATGTGCTTCCATATTTGGATATTGCATGCATTGCACTTTGTGTTGTTTCAATTGTTTTGTTTGCCAAGAATAAGTTGTGCATCAGTAAAACAAAAATTGTTTGGCTTTCAATCTTCTTGGTTGTTTTGGTTGCTTGCGCAATTTTTGCGTTTTTATCACAAGGAGGCTCAAAATGAATAACATAACATTAAAAGTTAGAGGAGCACCAAAAAATTCTTTAATTTTTTTGGATGATAAACTCATAAAAATAAAAAAAGATTCTTTTAGTAATAAAATGTTCAAGGGTCAAACTTCAAAAAATGAAATAAGTTTAAAAATCTATAAGGTTCAAGAACTAACATTAAAAAATTGGTGGCTTTATGAAATATTATATTTTATTTTAAGCATCTTTGGGCTTTTTGACTATCGAGCAAAAACAGGGTTTTATGATGTCACATATGAGGCAAACATAAAATTAAATGCAGACACGCAACTTGAATTAAATTTTGACCGCAAAACAGAAAATGCTTTCACAGTTAAAGCCACAAACACAGAGCTTAATGAAAAAGAAAACAAAAAAGAGCAAAATCTTAAAGCAAAGAAACGCTTTAAGTGGACAATAGTTTGCAAAGTTTTGGCTTGGATTTTGGCTGCCGTTGTTGTTTGCTTATGCTTGTTTATTTAAAGGAGGAGAAAAAATATGAAATTGTTTGTAAAAAATAAACTTGTTTCATTTGGTGGTTCATCTTTTGTAACAGATGAAGCAGGAAACAAGGTGTTTAAAGTTAAAGGGAAAATATTTAGCCCAACTCATAAGAAAAAAATATATGATTCAAATGGGGAATTAAGATATATTGTTCGCAATAAGTTTTGGAATTTTTTTTCAAAAAGTTGTTTTATCTATGATGGATCCAAACAAAAGATTGCAATGCTTACAAGAGGGGATTTTGATGTTAAGAACAAATATGTTTTAAAAGGCTTTGAAGATGAAATTTTAATTCAAGGAAGTTTTGCTTCTTTAAACATGGAAATTCAAAAAAATGGGCAAGTTATTGGGAAAATTTCAAGAGAGTTCACTATTGTGAGAGATGCCTTCACTTTGGAAATTTTTGATGACACAGAAGATGCTTTTTTGGTTGCTTTGGTGATTGCAATAGACAACATAACAGATAGTAGAAGAAATGACAGATAAAAATAGGTGTTTGCTATTGACACCTATTTTTATATTTAGTATAATTTTGTCATGATAAACACCAAAGATAAAAGTATTATAATTTGTTTTATAAGCATAGTGTTATGCTTTGTTGTGTTGTGCTTTTGTGGCTGTAAGACAGCAGAGCCGTTTTGCTATTTTGTTTGCGAAGATGAAATTGTTTTAATGCAAAACACTCCTTTAAACACAAGCAACATAAAAATTTCAAGCAACACACAATTTGATGTGTTTTGGGATAAAAACATTGTTGATTACAACATTGAAACTGGAACGCTAACAGCCAAAAATGAAGGAAAAACAAAATTTTCTGTAAGTTACACAAAAGGTGGGAAAGTATATTCTCAAAGCGTGAATGTGAATGTTGTAAGGCCAGCTTTTGCACAGGCAATCACGCTGGAAAAGGCTTACACATTTTTTCTAGGGACTCAAAACAACACGATTAACTGTAACATAAAAACTCAAAATGGTGAAAACTATAACTTGGATATTTTGTGTTCGAGTTTAGATTCAAGAATTTTTCAAACAAACAAAAACACAATAATTCCGCAGAACACAGGAACTAGTGAAGTTGTTGTTCACGCAATTTCTGGATATGATGAGCAAAGAAAAGAATTTGAATATGTTCACGCAAGAGCAACAGTTACGATTGTTAACAAAACAACTTCTTTGAGCGTTTCTTTGTGTGATAATTTAAGTGAGGAATTACAAAAAGATAAAGATGGTTATGTTTTGTTTAAAAACAAAAAAGAAAATAGTTTTGGAAAATATTATGCAAAGCTTGAGGCTGATGAAGACATTTCTTCTTTTGGTATTCAAAAGGCAAATGACGGGGATTGTTGGGACATAAACAAAAATGATGAAATTATTTATAAAAATAGCAAAACAGTTTTTGTTCCAATTGCGATAAAAGGTTTTGGAGAAGATGATGTTAGTTTTGTTTTAACAAGGCAAAATGATGAGCCGGTTTTTGTTTCGGAAAGTCAAAAAATCTGTGTTCACGCATATTTTGATGAAGAAAACATAAAACTATTTTCACCAAAAGTTTACACACAAAAAGGCGAAATAACAGAAAAACTTAGTCAAAATTTTGATGAATTTTTGTGCAATGAACAAACAGGGAAATATGAACTTTTTGTGATAAATCAAAATGAAGATTATTTTTCTTTGGCAATTGCAAACAAAAAGTATTTTTATGGCGTGATTTGTTTTGACAATTATGATGCAAATTGTTATAATAAAATCAATGCTAGTTCAAGCAACTTGAAACTAGAAAAACTTGGCACGAACTTGTTTTATTTTGAAGCTCTTGAGTGCGGGAATGTGAGCATCAAAGTTAGTGCCACAGCAATTGATGGAAGTGTTTTTGAAAAAGAAATTAACTTTTATGTTCAAAAAGTTGTTGCAAGTTCTTATGAAAAAGTTCAGGGACCAAACATAACATTAAAAATCGGCGAAGAGCTTGATTTTGCACTAACAGACATTGTTCCAGTTTATGCAAGCGTTGATTTTGAAATGACTATTCAAAGCAATTTGAATGTTTTAAGCATGAACGGAACAAAAGTTGTTGCAACAAATGTTGGTGAAGAAAATGTTCTTGTTTCAATTGATGGCAAAACATTTAATTATTTGATAAAAGTTATTGAAAAACACAACACAAATGTGACTGTTTTTCATAAAAACCAAACAGACACAAAATATTTGGTTGGCTTGAAACTTGAAGACAAAAGTGCGGAAGTTGTTGCGGTAAAACTTGGAGATGAAACCTTGAAACCGGTGTATTTTGATGGAATGGTGATTGTTGAAAGCGAAGAAAAGTTTTTTGAGGTTGAGTTAACACTCAGTTTTTCTGGAGAAGAAGTTGTTAAAGTTGTGGAAATAAATTGGGAATAACACATAATAATTTATTGTTTTAACATAATAAAATTAGGGGGAAAATATGGATAAAAAAAGATTGTTTTCATCAATGACAGTGATTGGCTATGGGCTTTGCGCTGTTTTTGTTATTTTGGCAATTGCCGTTTCCATATTTTTGGCAATCAATGGATTTTCAAAACCAGAAAAAAAGGTTGATAACATTGTTTTTTCAATGCCAGAAAACACAGAAGATGTGACAACATCAAACAACACAACAAGTGTTTCAACAGATAATTTAAAAAAGACCATTGAATTTTCAATTGCTGGGAAAACAAATTCGCAAGATGAAATTGATTATTCAACAAGAAAAATCACTGTTGTTATAAATAATTCCAGCACAAGTTTTAATCCAGCAAACAAAAGTGAAACAAGTGTGTGGTTCGCTCAAAAAAATGCAGCAGGGGAAATCTTAACAGATGAAGAAGGGAATTTTATTCCAGTTGAGTCTAACCAAATTGAAATAAAAGTTAATGACCCAATAACTCTTATTTTGGCAACAACAAAATATGAAGAAGACGAATTAAACCCAAACAAAGATGCTTTTTACATTAAAGGTGGCATAAGCCACATTCACGCAAGAAGTGATGACGCTTTGCTTCAAGCACAAGAATTAAAAGTTCAAGTTGATGTTCCAGTTGAAAACTTTGAACTCACTGTTTATGGATATGATTATAACGACACAACAGGCAAAAAAGTTGACCTAACAGAGTCAATT
>CAMPBB010000051.1 GCA_946635125.1 uncultured Clostridia bacterium | reverse complement strand
GCGTTTTTTGTGCTTTTAAGCAAAGAGAAACTTCACTACCTGAAGAGATTAAAATTGCATCAAGTTTTTTTGCTTCCTTTGAAATAACATAACCACCTTTTAAAGCCTCTTCTGTGACGCAATTTAAAAGTGGGAGTTTTTGCCTACTCAAAACAAAAACTGTTGGCTTTTTTGACCTTAAAGCATAAACAACTGCTTGTTTTGTTTCATTTGCGTCCGCTGGCCTAAACACATCAAGGTTTGGAATTAACCTTAACCCCTCTGTTTGTTCAATTGGCTGATGGCTTGGCCCATCTTCACCAACAAAAATGCTATCGTGAGTGAAAACATACCAAACTGGAAGGTCCATTAAAGCACTTTGCCTTATTGAATATTTCATGTAATCAGAAAAGATTAAAAATGTTGATGCAAATGGCATAAGCCCCTTGTGAAGAGCAATGCCGTTTACAATTGCACCCATTGAGTGTTCTCTTATGCCAAACGGAATGTTTTGCCCAACCCTGTTTTTTGCAGAAAAATCGCCTGAATTGTTTATGTATGCCATTGTTGATTTTGCAACATCAGCCCCACCGCCAAACAAATTGTTTTGTTTCTTTGATAGTTCATTTAAAATTTCACCAAATGCTTCTCTTGTTGCCAAATCCTTTTTAAATGTTAACTTTGTTAAACTTTTTTCCATTTCTGTTTCTGAACAAAACATTGTGTTGTATTCTTTTTTATATTTTTGCTTATAACTTTTTTCAATTGCAAGCCACTTGAAATATTCTTTTTCTTTTTGTTTTTGCAATGTTTTAAAGTGTTTTAAAACATCTTCGTCTATTTCAAATGGAACTTGTGAAATGCCCAAATTTTGGCAAATTTCTTGCACTTCTTCGCTAGTAAATGGTTTTCCATGGCATTTTGGAGAACCAGCAAGTTTGCTTTTGTAACCAATTATTGTGTTACAAATAATTAGTGTTGGTTTTGTTTTGCTTTTTTTTGCTTCCAAAATTGCCTTTTCAATTTCGTTGTGGTCTTCACCATTCAAAACACGCAAAACATTCCATCCAGCACTTTCAAATCTTTTTTGAGTGTCTTCACAACTTGTTATGCTTGTGCTATCTGTCATTGTTATATTATTGCTGTCATATAAGGCAATGAGTTTGTTTAACTTAAAAGCTCCAGCAATGTTCATTGCCTCATAACTTATGCCTTCCATCAAATCGCCATCACCACACAAAACAAAAGTGTTGTGGTCACAAAGTTTTGCATCTTGTTTGTTAAATTTTGCAGCAATATGGCTTTCTGCTAACGCCATTCCAACTGCTGTTGCAAATCCTTGACCCAAAGCACCTGTTGAAGCATCAACACCATCTGTTACTCCAAACTCTGGGTGGCCTGGGGTTAATGAACCAAGTTTTCTAAAACTTTTCAAGTCATCTAAACTTATGTTATATGAAAATGCAAAAAGCGTTGCATATAAGATGCTGCTTCCATGCCCACAAGACAAAACAACCCTATCTCTGTTAAACCAGTTTGAGTTTTGTGGATAAACTTTTGCAAGTTTGTAAACGCTATATAGCATTGGAGCAATTCCAAGAGCAATTCCTGGGTGACCTGAATTTGCGTTGCAAATTTCGTTTAACGCAAGTTTTCTTAATGTGTTTATGCTTTTTTCTTCTATGTTTGTTTCCAATTTTTTGTTTGCCATTTTTTTCTCCCCTTTTTAAGTTATTATAACAAATATAACAAAAAAACAAAAATAAAAAAGAAGATTATTTTTCTTCTTTCTTGTTTTTCTTAAAAAATTTGTTTATTGTTGACAAAAGTTTTTTAAGTGCTTTCTTTTCTTTTAATGTGCTGCAATTAACAACCATGTCACTGCTGTCAACATACATCTTGTCTTTTTCTGTGAAAGCAAGTGTTAACATCTTTTCATCAATAATGTCTTTTGATTCATCTGCAACTTTCTTTAAATATTTTGGTGAAATTTGAAGGTATACAATGTAACTAGTTTTGTTAAGTCTATCAAAATTGCGATTTGAAAAAAGCGTTGATGGTTTTATGCACACCAATGTGTTTTCAAAACTTGCAATTCTTTTAACAACTTTCGCCTCAGTTTCTTTCATATACTTTTTGCCTTCTTTGTCGCCAAGAACAGACAAAATGTGATTCGTGTCGCCAAGTTCAAACTCAATCATATCTTCCACATCAACAAAAAACATATCAAGTTTGTCGCAAAGAAGTTTTCCAATATTTTTGCTAAAACCATCAAGCAAACAAATAAAAGTTATGTTTGTTTTCATTTTTACCTCACATACAAACTAATAATATCACGAATTTATCAATTTATCAATGATTTTTGTTTATTTTTTTCATTTACGGTTGTTTGATTTTACTTTTATTCCAAAAATTATTCCAGCGCTAATAACAATCACCCCAACACAAACATACCACCACTTAACTGTGTCGATAACAACTTCTGTTGTTGCTCCAATATACATATCGATGTCGTCTATGGCAAAAACAAGGTTTCCGTTCTTTTGTGTTTGCAAAATGTTGTCACTGCTAACGCCACATGAAACAATTCTGTCTATTATTTCTTGTTTTGGAAGATTATATTTATTTGTGTCTGTTCTGGTGCTAATGAAGGCATATTTTGGCTTTAATGCGTTTAAAAACTCCACACAAGAACTTGTGTTACTTCCGTGATGGCCAACTTTTAACACATCAACTTGCGGAAGTGTGCAATTATCTAATATATCTTTTTCCTCTTCCTTTGTTGCGTCTCCTGTAAGCATTATTGAATGACCATTATATTCAAGGCTCATAACAGCTGAAAATGAGTTATTGTTGTTATATGATGATTTTTCATATTTTAAATAGCGTGGTCCATAAAACTTTATTGTGTATTCTTTGCTTGAACTTGAAATAATGTCGGCAACTGGGGCAAGCGTGAACACAACTTCGCAATCAGGTTCTGCATAAATTTTGTCTAAACACTTTGAATATAGTGCTGTTGAAATTGTGTAATAATTATCCCCAAAACTTGTTGCACTATTATCCATAAATCCAGCATCTTTTGCTCTTTGAATTTCTTTTTGTGTTTGAGCATCATTATCTTTGTTGTAAAACACTGGTGGACGATAAACTTTGTTTATTTGAAATGTGTCGAAAATTAACTCATAGTTGTTGTAATGGTCTGCGTCTGGGTGAGTCATCACAACAAAATCAAATGTTCCAGTTTCAGCACCATCAAAAACATATTCTTTTATATAATTAACAGCATTCACTCTATAACCTTTTGTTACATTTGAGTTTGTGTCTGTTCCAAAATCAACAAGCCCCTTTTTTCCATCTGGAAGTTCCAAGGCAATGCAGTCGGCACAACCAACATCAATAACATGAACAACGCAGTCTTTTTCAACAATGCTTGCAAACTCTCCAATGTTTTCAGTTTTCTTTGCGTTAATTTTGCTTTCAATTAAAGAACTAAATGGCAAAGTTGCCAAAACAACCACACAAATAACTAAAAACAATATTATTTTAAACTTCAATATCTTCTTTTTCTTTTCTTGACTTTTTCCCAATTTGAATATACTCCCATTTTTCTTTTCTAGACAAACTTTTTGTCATTTTGTCGAGTTTGTCACTTTGTTTTCTTATGGCAAACAGTTTCTTGCTTACCCTTTTGATGTTTTTGTCTGCCTCTTCTTTGTTTAGTGCTTCAATAATTTCTGGCAGAACTTTTTTTGTTCCTTCATAACCTCTTTTAATGAGTTCTTTTGTGTCTGAAATTTTTAATTGACTAAAATCGTTTAAATCTATTTTTATGATATAATCAGAGTGAATATACCCGTTAACGGCATTTGATGTCATCAAAACTCGAAGAGAAGCTTTTAACAAATCAACAATTTTTGTGCTGTTTGTGCCATAACCCCTGTTTGGGTTTATGTCTAACGACACAACAATATCTGCTCCCATTTCTCTTAACGCATCAGCTGGAATGTTGTTCAAAAGTCCGCCATCAACAAGGCGTTTTTCACCAAATTCAACTGGATTAAACACTCCTGGAACAGCACAAGAACCAGCAATTGCTTTCACAAGATTTCCGCTTTTGATGTGTTCTTCCTTGCCTGTTTTTATGTCAACCGCAACAACACACAAAGGCTTTTTTAAATTATCAAAATTAAAACCCTCAAGCATTTCAGAAACAATTTTTTCAAATTTGTCTGTCTTGCTTGGAAGAACAAAAAATTTTGCGTTATGAAAATCTTTTTGTTTTATGGTTAGAGCCTTTTTCTCCATTTCGTCAACTGAAATGCCTGCAGCATACATTGCTGCAACAAAAGAACCAATTGAAGTTCCAGCAGTCATATCAAACTCAATTCCAGCTTCTTGTAAGGCTTTCATAACGCCAATGTAAGCAAGCCCCCTAACTCCTCCACCACTAAAAACAATTCCAGTTTTTAACGCTCTTTTTGGCTCATTTTTTTTCTTTTTAAACAAATTTTTAAAAAAACTCTTAAATCCCATAGACAAATGATATCACAACTTTCGCAAAAAACAAAACAAAAAAAGAAACAATTTGCATTGTTTCCTTTTTTATGGTTTCAGTTTTTAAGCAACTTGGTTTTTCTTTTGTTCAATTGCTTTTTCAACTTCAGCAATGTCAGACAAAATTTCAGCATTAACTTTCTTCAAAATCTTGTTTGTCTTTTCAAGGATTGGGAACCTATCTTTGTTTGCGTTCATAACATCTTCACAGTGTTGAACAGAAAGTCTAAGTCCGTCCAAGAGGTCAAGTTCTTCATTAAGTTTTCTTGCTTTTTCTTCATCAATGTCAACATAGTTGTTAACACCATACAAAATAACTTTTTGTCTTGCAACAATTGCTTCTTTTCTTGTTAACTTTGCTTTGTCTTTTTCAAGTGTTTTCTTAACTTTTGCAAGAGGGTTATATTC
>CAMPBB010000050.1 GCA_946635125.1 uncultured Clostridia bacterium | reverse complement strand
CGTGGAACACCTCTTCAAATGAGAACACAAAGAAAATATTTGGAACATGTTTTTAAAAATGAATGTCACATAAATGACAATGATTTGCCTCTAGTTAAAATGAGAAAAGCATATGACTGGATAACTGAAAATCTTCAATATGCGGATGGATTGTTGGGATTGGAAGCTAGGAATTTTAAAAAAACATATGGAGAACAAGCAGTTCATCCTTTTGGTGGGGATTATGATCACTATTTTCTTGCTAGTCCATTTTTTGCGTTGCTGAATAGGGATGACCAGCTAAAAACAGGCAATGGAATAATTGTGCCAGCGGAGAAATATTATGATAATTCTGGGCATATAGTTAAAGATATTAAAGTAGGGTATGAGGCTTCTGGTATGAATAATGACAGGATGTTTAAAAAATATTCTGTTTGTGAAGGCATTGCAAACTTATATCAACAAATGCTTAATCAACTTGGAATAGAATCACACTATGCTGCGATAGATTGGACATTATTCAATAAACATGATAGGATGAAGGAGGAATGTTTGGGAGCACATGCTTTGGTTTCTGCAAAAGTTGGGGAAAAATATTATTTTTTTGATCCAACTTGGGATTTGATGGAATCTAATAAAAATGGTTATAAATATAAGCATTTTGCCAACACAAAAGAACAAATGTTGGCAAGGCATGAGTCTTATCAAGAGAAAGCCGGTGACGAGAAAGAGGTTGAGGTTAATATTCGTACTGAAGAAGGTGTTTATGAGTATGGTGACGACATTCAAGAATGGTTAGAGTCTAAGGGATATTTAAATAGATATAGCACAATGCAACAATATGACAGTTCTGCCATTGGCGTTTTTGATAGTCTAGGAATTGCAAGTCATGGTGGTTGTTGCATAAAGGTTGCACCTTTTGAGGTTAGCGCAGATGGTGAAATTGAGTCTGTTGGATTGAGGTCTGCTCCTCTTGGTGCTGACTTAAGAATTGAAACAAGAAGTGATTTAAAAATTGTTTCTCAAAATAGTGGAGCAAAAACACCTCTTAAAATAAGTTCAATAAAATTATTGCCAGATGACATAGATGTTAAAAAGCTTGGAAAAGAAGCATCAAAACTTGCAATCAAACACAAATCAGAAGCCGAAGAAGTGATGGATGATTTGGAAAACTGCGATCTTCGCTCAACAGTTAAAACACTTAAAAAGATTGAAGAACTTGGAAATGATGTGAAAAAAGATTTGCAAAAAATTGCAATGAAGCACCCTGAACTTTGTGGGCAAATTAGACAAGAATATGAAACAAACCTTAACAATCTTGAAAAAATAGAGAATGTTAGGAACATGACAGAAGAAGAGTATAACACCGCACAAACAACAAACACTAACAAAACTTTTGTTACTGAAAATGAAAACAGCATAGAAGAAACAAAAGAACAAGATGATATTGAAACAAAAAAAATTGAAACTTCAATAAAGCAAAATAATGGCAGCAACACCAACAACAATATCGGTCCATCGTTTGGTTAACAAAAAAAAACATTACAATCTCTGTAATGTTTTTTGTTTTTAAAATCCAAAACTTTTTAATTCTTTTTTAATCCAAGTCATAATAATTTCAACGCAATAGTTAATCTCTTCTTCACTTAATGTTTTGTTTTTTGCAATTTTATGCCACTTAAAAAGGCAATCACGGCAACAAGTTGCTGTTGCGTGCTGTGCGACAAAAACTGGGTGACCACGCATTGGTGTTTGCTTTCCATCGTTTAAAATTTCTTTGGGTGCAACTCTTTTTAAAATAAAATCTTTGGCGTGCTGTTTTATTGTTTCAAGCCCCTTTTCTTGAATGTATAAAATGTCTTTTGAAGAAAGTTTGAATCTGTTTCGAAAAACAGACTTTGATAGGGCAGAAAGCCTTTCTTGAATGTTTATTTCCATTTTTCCTCCATTTTTAAAACAAAAAAGGAGCAAATTTTGCTTCCTTATTTTGAAAATGCTTTAACAAGGTCAAGAAGAACTTGTTTGTTTGTGTAAATTTCTTTTGTTCCTTTAAGTTCACTTAAAACTGAAGATTGATAAGCGGTAAAGTTGTCTATGTTAATTTTTTCAATAACATAGTCAAGCATTGTTTTTTGGTTTGTGCTGTTGTTGTTTAATGGGTTTAAAACATATGAGTTTAAATCTTGAAGTGTTGCTGTTCCATTTGTTTTAAGAGAGTTGATTTCGCCAAGATAAACAACAATGTGCATTCCGCTGTAACTTGGTGTTTGAGTTTCACCGTTGTTATCTTTATATCCAACAGTTTCATCAATTTCAATAAGGTCTGAAATTGAACCAACAATTCCACTTTGTTGAAGAGTTCTTGAAGCATTTGCAAAAGGTGTTACCATTCCATCATATTTGCTGTCTTTTGGAATGTAATAAGCAAGGCTTGCGTTGTTAACACCATCGTCCATGTTAAATCTGTAAATAAAGTCATTAAAAGCTTCAAGCCTATCTTGTGCTGTTTTTTGTGATGAATATGTTGCGTTTCCCAAAGCATCAACAGTTATTCCCATGGCTGAATAAAGCATGCTCAAAACTTCTTTTGCACTATATGTTTTTCCGTCTTTTCTGTCAACAAACTTCATTGCGTTTTTGATTTCCAAAACTTTTTTATCATATGTGTCTTTAACAATTTTTCCGTCTTTTAATTCATTTTGAAGAGTTTTCAACTTTTGCACATCACTGTCACTATATTTTAACAAAATGTGTGAAACTTGGAACCATTCATTTGTTTTCTCAAAATATAACATTGGTTCAGTTCTTGATTTCATTGCTGAAACAAAACTAGAGTAGTCATCATATGGGTTACGATATTTTTCTGCTTGTGCTTCAGACAAGTTTTTAAATGTTGTTAAAACAAGTTCTTCAGAAATTGATTGAGTTTTCTCAAACTTGTTTTGGAAAGCTGAAATTAGGGCAGAGTCATAAAGTGAATCAAATGTTTCGTTAAAATATCTATACAAAACAAATTTTGCATCCATGTTAAGGCTCTTGTCTTTTTCGTTGCTTTTCAAAACGCTTATGAGTTTGTTAAATGCAAGGTCTTTATAAAATTCACCTTTGCTGTTTTTGTCTTGGTCGTTTCTGTGATTCCAAAAGAATGTTTTAAAGTTATTGTAAACTCTTGTTGCTTTTGCTTCTTCTGTCATTGACGCAAGTTTTGTTTCAAGAGAGTCAAAACCTTCCATTTCTTCTGCTGTGAACTTAAACACATCGTTTGAAGATGTCACAACTTCTTCGTTTTCTTGTATTTTTGTTAATTTATATGAACTTGTTTGTGTTGTTTCATCCCAAACATATTCAAGTTCATATGTTTTGTTGTAACTTTCATATGGTTTTTCATAGTTGTTGTCATATGTTTTTTCTTCGTCTTCATTTTTTAGTTCAGTGATTGTTTTGTCATCTTTTTCCATGATTGACTTTTGATAATCATATAAACTTGAATTTAAACTGTCATACAAGTTGTTCCAAACATCGTTGATTTCTTTTTGAGATAAGGTTGTGTGATATTTTCCTTCCTTGTCTTTTAATGCTTTAACCAAAACCTCACGGTTAACAAGTTGTGTTGCTGTTTGCTCCATACCTTTGTATGTTGGTGTGCCTTGTCCATCAAAATAATAGTTTCCATAATTATAATAAGCCTTGTAAACATCATCATATGTAACTGATATGTCATCAATATAGGCTGCTTTTTGATTCAAAACCTTTTGCTCGTTTAATGTCCACAAACTGCATCCACTAAAAACCAAAACAAAAGAAAGCAATAAAATGAACATAAAAAGTGCTCTGTTAAGTGTTTTACTCATCAAAATTCATTCCTCCAAGATTAGTAAGATTAACCTATTATATCGCATATTTTGAAAAAATGCAATTAAAAGTTGAAAATTTTATAATGTAATTATAAACAAAAAAATAAAAAGTAAAATATTTTGCTCAAAAAAATGCAAAAAAAGAAAAAACTAATCGCTTAGTTTTTTAAAAATTCCAGAACTTTTTCTTCAATTTCTTTATATGAGTTTTCAATGGCAGTTTTTTGAGTGCTGTCAAACTTTTTTAAAACAAAGTCGGCAAGATCCATGTGTTCTGGTGGTTTGCCAACACCAATCCTAAGGCGTGGAAATTCTGTTGAATTAAGGCAAGAAACAACGCTTTTTAAGCCATTGTGAGTGCCAGCGCTTCCTTTTTGCCTAAAACGAACTTGCCCAAGAGGAAGGTCAATGTCATCTAATATCACCAAAACATTTTCAAGTGGAATTTTAAACTTTTTAACATATTTAACAACGCATTCGCCACTATTGTTCATATAGGTTAAAGGCTTTACAAGCAAAACTTTTTGACCATCAACAATAATTTCAGCAAAAAGACCATTCATTTTTTTCTTTGAAAAGTTTCCGCCAAAGTTTGAACACAGCTTGTCAACAGCAAAAAACCCACAGTTGTGTGGGGTGGAATCAAACTCTTTTTCAGGGTTTCCAAGACCAAAAATTATTTTAAAACTCATTTTTTAACTCCATTTATGATGCTTGTAAAAGGCATTATTTTCATTTTTTTGGATATTTCACTGTTTTCAACATAGGCGTGACTTATTGTTGTTCCGTTTTGAATTTTTGAATTGATAATTGTTGCGTTTGGTCCAATTGTGCAACCATCTTCAATTATGCTGTTTCCCAAAATAAAGGTGTTTGGCTCAATTACAACATTTTTTCCAATAACTGATGTTGAATCAATGTGGGTTGATTGTTTGTCAACAATCAAAACTCCATTTTGTTGATGAAAAGACAAAATTCTGTTTTGTAAAATTTTTGTTGCAATTTCAAGTTGTTCCATGTTAAAAACACTTAAAAAGTTGTCTTGAGAAAATTTATGTTCTTCTGGTGAAAAGAAGATGTGGTTTGAGTTTTTCAAAGTTTCTGTTTTAAAAACAAAACCTCTTTCCAGTTTTAAGGCATCAAGATTTTTCACTTGAACATAGTCCAAAATGTTTAAAAATGTTTTTCGCTCCAAAAGTGGGGTGTCTGCATAAAAAACTGCGGTCCATTTTTTGTCT
>CAMPBB010000049.1 GCA_946635125.1 uncultured Clostridia bacterium | reverse complement strand
TTCACTGACCTAACAAACTTTTTATATCGAATGGGCGGGCAAGCCAGCAACAAAAGATTTTTGGAATCAATGATTTGGGGTGGTGCGTTTGGCTGCTTTGGTGTTAGCAGGTCACAACTGCATGCTGTTTATGAATCTGTTGTTGAAATGGTTTCAGCAGACAAGAAAAATCAAGCAGAAGGGCAAATGACGCTTTTTGACACAATGATTCAAAAAGATAACACAATAAACAAAATTGAATATCCAAACATTCCAGAATATCATAATTCTCAAAAGTTAAAACTGGAAAAAGATGTTTTGGGAGTATACATTAGTGGTCACCCATTAGAGCCATTTAGAGATGAACTTGAAAACTTCACATTTAACTCATCAATGCTTGTTGGTGAAGAAGTTCGAAACGAAGCAGGCGAAATTGAGGAAATTTTCTACGAAAATGTGAAAGACGGGCAAAATATCACCGCAGGTGGAATAATCACAAATATCAAGAAAATAACAACAAAAGCTGGCAAGGATATGGCAATCATCACAATTGAAGATTTGTTTGGACCTTTTGAAGTTATGGCTTTTAACAAAGCTTATGAACAGTTTAAAAACGTGTTTATTGAAAACAACATTGTTAACTTAAAGGGAAGAATAAGCATACGAGAAAATGAAAGGCCAAGCATAATTTTGGAAGAAATATCAGAGTGGAATGCAAGCAAAGAAACACCAAAATTTGAAACAATAGACAAAAAATTGTTCTTAAAGTTTAACTTACAAGACAAAACTCTTGTTGAAAGAGTTCAAAAGATTTTGAGAAGATATTCTGGAAAAATTCCAGTTAAGGCAAGATGTTCAACAACTGGTGGAGCGGTTTTGTTTCCAGAAAGAGTTGATGGGAGCAATGCTTTAATGAATGAACTTATGGGGTTAATCGACGAAGATTCAATCATTTTATTATAAAATTTGGAGGGAATTATGAAAAAAATAGGGATTATAACAAGTGGTGGCGACTCACAAGGAATGAATGCATGCCTTAAAACAATTATCAAAATGGCAGAGCGATATAACATAGAAGTTATTGCATTTTTTGGAGGATATAAAGGGCTTGTGTTTGATGAGTGCAAAACAGTCACATCAAAAGATGCAGACATGTATTTTAGTGTTGGTGGAAGTTTTATTTTGTCTGGAAGATATCCACCATTTATTGAAAAGAAAGAGTGGGACAAAGCGAAAGCTGTTTACAAAAAACACAACCTTGAAGCATTGATTGTTTTGGGTGGTGATGGCTCAATTAAGGCTGCAAATGATTTAAGCACACTTGACATGAACATTATTGTTGTTCCATGCACGATTGACAACGATGTTTTTTGCACAAGCAAGTCAATAGGTTTCGACACAGCAGTTAACAACGCTGTTAATGCTATTGACAACATTCAACAAACAATGAAAACAAACGGAAGAGTTTTGATTGCGGAAACAATGGGAAGGCATTGTGGCGAAATTGCAATGCACGCAGGGCTTTGTTCGGAAGCAGACATCATCATGATTCCAGAGAAAAAACAAGATGTAGAGAAAATTGTTAGGGAAGTTGGAAAACAACTTGCTGTTGGAAACACTTCTCCAACGCTCGTGTTATCTGAACTTCAAATAAACATTGATGACCTTGCAAAGAAAATAACAGAAACATACAACAAAGAATGTAAGGCAATTGTTGTTGGTTACATTCAAAGAGGCGGCTCTCCAACAGTTCAAGACAAACTTCTTGCAATAAGAATGGGAGTTGGAGCAATGGACTGTGTGTTAAACAAAAACTATGGCTGCGTTGTTTCTCTTGTGAAAGAAGAAATTAAGTTTATTCCATTTGAAAAAGCAATAAAAGCAAAATATAAGTTTAATGAAGAACTTTGGCAGACATTTTTGGAACTTAAAAGATTTAAAACTGAAAAGAAAAAATCCAAAAAATCAAAATAGAAAAAAGAACTCAAAAACGAGTTCTTTTTTATTTTGTTGCGTTGTCATCTTTTTTTTGTTGTTCTTCACGCTTTTGTTTTTTGTTTTTAGTTCCAAAAGAAAAGATTTTTTCTTTAATGTCTGCTTTTAGGAAAAACCACAAAATAAGAACAACTTCAAGCACGGCAGGAATTAAAAAGAGCATCCACAAATTCATTAAGTTAAAACTTAAAAACAAAGATAGAGTCACGAACCACAAAATTCCAGAAACAGAGAAAAAGTTTAAAACTTTAAGTTTCCAAAGGCAAGACAAAACTGTTAACACAATTGCTGAAACTGGAAGAGCATAAATAAAGCAAAGCCAAACATTATTTGGAACGGGTTTAGCAAACAAAGTTATGCCAACAAAACATAAAACAGACACCAAAAAAACAATTCCAACAGAAATGAATGGAACAATAATTTGTTTTTTTAGAAACCTTTTTTTTTGTTTAACTTTTTTAATCTCGTCGCTTTCGTTTAAAAAATCGTTAACTGTGATGCCATAAAAATCTGCAAGTTGTTTTAAAATTGCAAGGTCAGGAAGGCATTCAGCACGCTCCCACTTTGAAATAGACTTGTCTGAATAACTAATTTTTTCAGCAAGTTCAGCTTGTGTTAATCCTTTTTGTTTACGATATGCAATCAAATTTTTTGCAACAACTTCATTTATTTCCATATCAAAAATAATAGCATACAAAAATTTTTTTAGCAAGCAAAAAAGGCTTATTGTTTGGTGGAATTAAAAATTCTACGATTGGTGGAGTTAAAAAAAATATTCCACAGAATGGCTCAAAAAAAGTAGAATAAAATTTGCATAATTTCTCTTGAATCACGCATCATAAAATCATAAAATGAGGCAAAAGGGGGTAGAAAAAATGGTGAATGATGAAACTGAAATCTTAATTTTGGGCGATTCAATTGCAAAAGGGCTTTTCTTTGATGAAAACTTAAAAATTTGTTCTCTTGAAAACTCTTGGGTGAAAAAACTGGAAAGTTTTGGGCTAAATGTTAAAAATAAGTCAATGTTTGGTCAAACTCTAAAAAGAGTTTACGAAAAAAACATGGTTGAAACAAGTGTGTTAAATGAAACAATAAAACCAAAAATGTGTTTCATTGCTCTTGGCGGAAATGACTCAGACTATAATTGGCAAGAAGTGGAAGAAAATCCAAGTTTTGCTCATGCTCCAAAAACAAAAATAAATGATTTTTGCGTTATGCTTTTAGATGTTATTTTAACGCTAAAAGAATTTTCCATTACGCCAATTTTGTGCTCACTTTGCCCAGTTGATTCAAACAGATTTTTAAACAATGTTTTGGCAAAAAAGTTTAACAAAGAAAAAATATTGGAGTTTTTGCATAATGACCCGCAAAACATATATCGCCATCAAGAAATGTTTAACAACGAAATAATGAAAATTGCCAATTTAACTGGCACCTTGTTTTTTGACTACCGAAAAGCCTTTTTAGGCAAACCAAACTTTTTGGAATATTTAAGCCAAGATGGCATTCACCCAAACGAAAAAGGGCACAACCTTATTTTTAACGAACTTGCAAAGTTCATGGAAAACAGCCCTGAAAAAATGTTAAAAATAGATTTAGATAAAGAAGTTAACTTTAAACATTATTTGCAAAAATCTTGTTAAAAATAATCGCAAAAATGTGTTTTATGTTTTTATGCTCTTCAAAAAATTGAGTATTGACATTTTCACTCCATTATGGTATAATAATACTGTTAGAATTAAGGAGTGAAAAAATGGAGAATATGACAAAAAAATCTGCTGGATGGCAGAGAGTTTTTTATAAAAATTATTTAAAAGAAAAAGACGAATTAGATGCTGAATTGATGCGCTTGGAAAATGAGCGTGAAAACATTTGTGCCCCATATAATGGCGAAATTAGGAAACTAAAAAGCCAAGGTGGAGAAAATGCAGCAATATTAACACAACAAATTGCAGAATTGCAACAGAAAATTGATGAAGTTAAAGTTCAATATGACCAGTTGGAACAAGACATTGAAAGCAACACTGTTAACTTGCAACCAAACATTCAAGCTCTAGAAGATAAAAACGCAAATCGTAGAAAAAAATCTTCTATCTTGAAAAGATTGATTCCAGTTGCGGTTGTTTCACATTTTTGTGGAATTTTGGGTCACATTAACCACACAAAAAGGGTTGAAGAAGTGTCAACACAAGAATATTACTTAAATCATTCAGACTTCGCACAATCTTATACTGATGCGATTAAAGAATATTGTTTGACTAATAACCTTCCACTTGATGCTGCAAATGTGACGCCAACCAACTTAATGAGCAAGTTGGATGAATGTTTTTCCACAATGGCTCATCAGGCAAGTGCAACAGGTTCAGTTAGTGATGCAATATATGCAAATGTTGCATATAACACATATATGAGATCTTCAAGGGAAATTGTGGAAGAAGGTTTGTATGCTGGTCATGATGCAATGGTGCAAGCTGTTCCAGATTTAACCGCTGTGGGTGCTGTTGGTGGTGCGGTGGCAACAGCTGTTATTATGAGTTTGCCTTATTTTATCACCAGACACAAAATTAAAAGCTTTTATGATAAGCAAAACAAAATAGAAGCAAAAAAAATTGAGTTAATAACAGAACTCGAAACGGAGAAAAAAGAAAAAATTAGTGCAATTAGAACTGAAATTTCAGAACTAGAAAAACAAAAAACAATTGCAATTGTTGAAGATGTTAAAACTCAACTTCCAAAAATTGAAGATGAGAAAACAAAAGCATGTGCTCTTGTTGATTTGCAAATTGAAAGAGTGAAGGCTAGCGGTCAACTTGCATACAACAATTACTTAAAGCAAATGGCAAGAGAAGGGGCAACATCAGCAGTTGCAATTGATGTTAAATCAAGACCAGTTAGGGTTGGCAATGTTAATCGATACGAATCAGAAATGAAAGCAATTAGTGATAAGATAACAAAAATTGATGAAAAAATATCAAAAGCAACAAAAGCATCTCCAAGCATGTTGTAACAGCACATAAAAAAGAAAAAGAAACAAAAAATGTTGCTTTTTTGATTTGGTGCGATCGAGAAGACTCGAACTTCCATGGCTTGCACCACAAGATCCTTAGTCTTGCGCGTCTGCCAATTCCG
>CAMPBB010000048.1 GCA_946635125.1 uncultured Clostridia bacterium | reverse complement strand
CTAATTCATATTTGTTTTTGTTGCCTTTTCCAATTTCAATAAAGGCTGTAAATTCGTCAACTCCAACTCTTTGTGGGTCGATATCATGCCAAATGTTCATAAATTTTAACCTCTCTTATTGTTTATGTTTTAGATTATAACACAATTTGTTTGTGTTTTGCAAACAAAAAACGCTTAAAAATTGACTTTTTTTGGAAATTATGTTATAATAAACAAAGAAAGTTGGAGGTTTTTCTATGTCATATTTTCCATTATTAACAGGAGCGTTTTTGGCTTCCGAAGGAGCACACGGGATTTTAAAGGGTGGTCTTAACAAAATTTTGGGTGTGTGGTATAACAGGTCATTTGAACTAACAGGAGAGCCACAAGATTATTCTTTTGCTCAGGACCTAGACATTGGGGAAACAACAGGGCAGTTTAGAAGATTGTATCGAAAATGGGGTTACAGAAGATATATGAGCCGAATTTCCGAAGCAAGCATGCCAATGCTTGCAATCACCGACAAGCCTGCAAAAAACATTTTAACAGAGTTTTCAACAGACTCAATTTACAGAAACAATCGTTTAATTGTCACAAACGGCGGGGCATGTGTTTACGCACTAGTGGACCCAACCAAAACAAACATAAATGAAAGATACAAAAACCTTATGCCAGAAGACACGAAAATCAGCAAAGAGGCAACAGAGGATTTAAGGTCAATTATTGAAGCAGTCTCAACAAATGTGGGGAAAAGAAATATGCCATATGGTGCTTTTGTTGTTAGCACAAAGGAAAGCCGAAATGTTTATGCACCAGAAAAAACATCACTTTTTGCTCGAGCAAGAATTGCTGCTGGATTAAAAAGAAGTCACATTATTCCAACACAAATTGAAGATGATGTTTTGAATAACGCTAAAAACATAAGTTTTGAGATTTTTCCAAAATTTTCTATTTCAAGTGGATTGGCGAGCAAGAGGACTTCTTTTGAAAACATAGGGAAAAAATTGTTTAATTATAAACTAGACTCCAAAGATGAATCTTTTCTTGCAAGATGGCTTAGGTCAAGATTTATCCCATACATTGGTTTTCGTGACCCAGACTATCAACCAACAGAAAGACAAATTCAAAGAATGCAGGCAAGAGGACCTAGACCAAGAAGACACACAAACCTTCCAACCTTAAGAAATCTGATTTGGAGGCACAAAAACACTTATGTTGATTGCTTAAACCAATTCGACATTGTTAGGTCAACACTTGTTGCCCTCGTGAAATTTGATAAAGGAACTGCGAGTAACCCAATTCCGCCAGAATACATCAATGAAGATGTTTGTGTAACTCTTTCAACAAAAGGCTTGGAGTTCGTTCCAAAAGGCTGTTCAAAAATTGGAGCATTATGGATGGCTGAGCCACAAGAGCCAATCAGGCCACAAGCATCAGCAAATTTAAGCAGTCTTCCACAACAGTTTCAACAGGCATATAATGCACAACTAAATCAATGGCAACAAGATCACCAAAAATGGCAAACAGAACATCGAGAGTGGCAAATAGCGATTGCAAATCCATCAGTGATGACTGCATATGGAGCAAAAAAATTAAAAAATACAATAATTAACGGCGATAACTATAACGACTTTTTAATGCCAGTGCCAATTAAAAAATTAAAAGAAGAGTTTGAGTTGGCTTGTGCAAATTCAAATGGAGCGCCGGTAGACATTTTGGATATTTTCTACAAACTTTCAAAGCCACCACAAGGACTAACATTTAATGATGTTAATGAAATGGCAATAAGATATAATGTCACAGGCAACACTTTAAGTGGAATTGCAATAGACATTAAAACGGCAGAGGGCGCTCAGTGGCAAGCTTTGAGAGCTGAAACAAAAACATTAGTAAAAGATAAGAAAAAAGCTTTTGATGACACTGAAAATAACCTTAACAGACAATTAACAGAACTAAATAATCTGTTAAATTCAAATCGAATAACAGGAGCGGATTACACTGCGCAAAAAAGCGCCATTGAACAAAAATTAAATGAAAACACTGAAAAAAGAAACAAATTTAATCAAGACTTACCAAATATAATTCAAAGACAAAAAGACAAAGCAAAAGTTTTGAAAGCAACTCTTGCAAAAAACCCACTTCAAGTTCCTGTTACGGCTGAAAAAGGTGAGATAACAGAATATTTCCCAGGTAACCCAGCTCACAATGCTCGTTCTGGAAAAGATGTTTTGGATAGGGTTCAGGAAAAAGTGAAGCCAATAAGTAGATAATAATTTTTTAAAAATTTTTTGAAATAGGCAAATTTGTTTGTATTTTGCCTATTTTTTTGTTAAAATAAATGTAAAGAAAAAATAGGGGAACAAAATGGCTGAAAAAAAGTCTAACAAGAGATTGAATAGATATGAACTTGGAAGAAAAACAAGCAATGATGTTTTGGAAGCAGAAAAAGCTGATGTTGATGAAATTGAAACAAGCCAAATGATTAAGGAAAATCTTGAAAAAGACATCGACTACAAGAAAAAACATCTCGATTTTTTGCGTAAAGCCAAATATCAGGATGACGACTTTGATGTGAATGAAGTGAAAAAAATTCAAATGCAAGTTTATGCATCAAATTCAAGTGAGGCATACAACTTAACATCAAAATCATCAATTGCATTAACAGTTATCAGTGTTATCTTTGCAATTTTAATGTTTATGGTTGCTCTGTTGGTTATCATCTTTAACACCATGGGTTATAGCCTCATAAAATATGATAGGGAAGACATGACAGGCATTGTTAACAAAGGTGATGTTGTTTTGGTTTCTCGAGATATATATGAACTTGAAGTTGACGATAAAGTTGTTTATCGAACGGAATCTGGAACAGAAATGATTCGAATTGTTAAAAGCGTTGGTGACGATGTTGTGTTAAACACGCCAAATGATGATGGATATGTTGTTTTGTCAATAGCTGAAATAGACACAAAAATCACTGGTTTTGTTAACTCAAAAATGAACGGATTTGGCGACTTTTTGATGTTTTTATTAAAAAATTGGTATTATTTTGTTGGTGGATTATTTGTTTTAATGCTTGGCTGTTTTATTGCAAAACTGCTGATTGACAGGCATTACAACATACTCTTAATCAAAAAACTTGAAATAGAACGAGAAAACATGGAAAAAAGAAGAAAATATCTTTCTGAAACCATTGGAAATCTAGAGAAGAGAGGAAATTTGTTTGATGGTGCGGGTGCTTTGGAAGATATGCTTGATGTTAACAAAACGCCAGACACAAGGCGTGAAAAGAAAATGAAAAAACTTCAAAGTCAGTTAAAAGAAAGACAACAAAAACAAATTGAAATAATCAAGACTGGTGAACAATTTAACAAAGAAGACGAGAAAAAGAAACAAGAAAAGCAAGTTGTGGACTTCTTGCGTGAAGAAATTCAACAGAAAGAACAAGAAAACAAGGCAAAACTGAGCGAGGAAGAGATTGAAAAGAGAAGAAAACTTGCAGAAGAAACAAACAAAAACATTGGTCATTAACAAAAAATGTGGGCTTTAGGGCTTGCATTTTTTTTGTTTGTGTGTTATAATCACTTTCAAGAATTGCAATTTGATTTGCCGTTCCTTGCGTTAAGATTGTTTAACGCCATAGTCCAAAAGGAGGTTTAAGCCATGAATAAGTATGAACTTTTATACATCATTTCAAGCAATGCAGATGAGAAAACAAGAGAACAAATCATTCAAAAGTTTTCAGACATGGTAACAAAGAGTGGTGGAACTGTTGACTCACTTGAAAAGATTGGAATGAAAAAGTTTGCTTACAAAATTCAAGACAAACAAGAAGGATTTTATGTTTTAATGAAGTTCACATCAGCTCCAACTCTTCCAAAAGAGATGGAAGAAAAGATGAGAATCACAGAGCATTTTGTCCGCAACATGTTTATAAGACTTGACAAGTAAGCAAAGATTTAAAGAAAGATAGAAAAAGAGAGAAAAAGATTATGAACAAAGTAGTTTTAATAGGAAATTTAACACACGACCCTGAAATGGTTGTAACAAACAGTGGTATTCCAGTTTGTCACTTTTCACTTGCAATCACAAGAAGATACACAAATAGTGAAGGAGTTAGAGAAACTGACTTTATTCCAATTGTTGTTTGGAGAAGTCAAGCTGAATCTTGCCACAAATATTTAAGAAAGGGCAGCAAAGCAGCTGTTTCTGGAAGTTTGCAAATAAGAAACTATGAAACTAAAACAGGAGAAAAAAGACTTGTTGCTGAAGTCGTTGCAGATGAAGTTGAGTTTGTTGGAAGCAAAATAAGCGGTGACCAAGACGGAATGGAAAACAAACAAGATGTTCAAGAAAATGTTGTAACACTTGAGCCAGTTGATGATGGTGACTTACCATTTTAATAATATATAAAAAGGAGAAAAATTATGGCAGCAAAAGCAGAAGCAAAAGAAGTTAAAGAAGAAGTAAAGCCAGTTCAAGATGCAGAAAAGCCAGCAAAAAAACCTGCTGAAAAACCAGCAAAAGCAGCTGAAGGAACTGAAATTAGAAAACCAAGAAGACCTGCTCCAAGAAGAAAAGTATGCCAATTCTGTGTTGATAAAGCTGAATTTATTGATTACAAAGATGTTGCAAAAATTAGAAAGTTTGTAACAGAAAACGGAAAAATTATTCCAAGCCGTCAAACAGGAACTTGCTCAAAACACCAAAGAGATTTAACAACAGCAATAAAAAGAGCAAGATATATGGGACTTCTTCACTACAAAGGTGAATAAAATAAATAAAGTAAGTTTTAAAAACTTGCTTTATTTTTTTATTTATATTATAATTTTGAATAATGATTTGGTGGTGCATATGGAAAGTTTTTTTGATATCATAATCGTTGGGTGCGGTCCAGCTGGAATGACGGCTGGGATTTATGCAAAGCGTGCTGGAATGAAGTGCTTAATCATTGAAAAGATGACGCCGGGTGGGCAAATGACAATCACACCAATGGTTGAAAATTACACAGGTTTTTCAAAAGTTGATGGAATGTCATTAAGTCAAAAAATGTTTGAGCAAACTCAAGAAATGGGGATTGATGTTGTTTTTGAAAATGTTTTGAGCATTGAACTTGAAGACAAGCAAAAAGTTGTGAAAACAGCCAAAAACACATATAAATCAAAAGTGATAAT
>CAMPBB010000047.1 GCA_946635125.1 uncultured Clostridia bacterium | reverse complement strand
TTGTGCTTTTTCTTCTTTTGACAAAAAGTTTAAAGAAGACATTGAAGAATTTAAGCCAGATGTGATTAGCGTTCATTCTGTTAACGACATGCTTTCATGGGCAATAAAACTTGGCAAAAAACTGAATGTTCCAGTTGTTGCAACAATTCACACAAAGTTTAAAGATTGTTGGCTTCAAGACACAAAATCAAGGCTTATCACTGCTTGTATGCTTGCGGGAATGAAAAGAAAGTTAAGGCAGGTTGACTTAATCACAACTGTTTCAAACAATATGAAAAACATTTTGGAAAGTTATAAGTTAAATGTGCCAATTGTTGTTGTTAAAAATGGCTGTCAAAAACAAAGATGTGAAAACATTGATGTTTTAAGAAAAGATTTTAACAAGCACTATCATTTTGACGAAAATGTGTTCACATTTTTGTTCGTGGGAAGGCTTGATAAAGTTAAAAACATTGATTTTAGTTTAAAGATGCTTCAAATGCTAAAAGAAAAAAACATCGATTTTAGGTTTATTATTGTTGGTGACGGAAATTACAAAAACTATTACATCAAACAAACACAAAAACTTGGTCTTTCAAAAAATGTTTGGTTTTTAAACGCAATTGACGGGAACAATATTGATGAAGTTTATGCAAGAAGTGACTTGTTTTTGTTTCCAAGTTTGTTTGACACCGATGGGCTTGTTGTGTGTGAGGCAGCGTGCTTTAAAACACCATCTGTTGTGATTGAAAAAACAGGTGCAGCAGAAAGAATTAAAAATAATGAAACAGGTTTTGTTGTTAAAAATGATTTACTAGATTATTTTCAAACTGTTCAAAAAATCATAAATGACAAACAATTGCTTGAAACAGTTTCACAAAACGCATATAACAATCTTCCACAAAGTTGGGATGAAGTTGCAAAAAACTATAAAAAAGTTTTTGAAGAACAAATAAAAAAGGGAAAATAAAAAAAATGAAAGAGGAATTTAAAGAATTAAAAATATTGGATAATTTTTATCAAACATCATCTTTTTTTCCAATGCCAACAGTTCTTGTTAGCACTGTGTCAAAAAGTGGTCAAACAAACTTGGGGGCATATTCTTTGTGCTTTCCATATTATATTGCTGGAAAAGAATATTATGCCATGCTCTTGGAATGCAGAAACAGCAGTAACACCGCACAAAACATTTTAAGAACAAAAAAAGCAACATTAAATTTTATACCAGACAACAGAAAGTTTTTTAAACAAGCCGTAAAACTTGGATTTCCAGGTGACACAACAGAAGAAAAAATGAAAGACTGCATTTTTAACTTAACAGACAGCACGCTTGGAAAAAACAGACCTCAAATTGTTGATGAGGCATTTCAGGTTTTTGAGTGCTCATGGGATAATTCACTAGATAACGCAAAAGGTGACAAACCAGGAAAATTGGAAGGCTATGAACCACCATATCACAACTTTAACGGTATCACCAGCAAGTTTGGAGCACATTTTATTTTAAAAATAGACAAAATTTGGTTAAAAGAAAAATATTATAACACAATTGTTAACGGCGTAACAGCAGGGGGATTTCCAAGAGTTCCAGTTGATTATGGTTACCGTGACAGCAAAAACTTTTGGTGTTCAGGTTTTAAAAAGCCATTTAGTGAGCCAATTCCAGAACATGAGGGCGACATAAAATCAGTTATTTATTGTGCTGAAAGGCTTAACACAGATGTGAAATTCACAAAAGAAGCATGCCAAAAACTTGTGAAAATTCCAAGAATATTCTTAAAAATGGCTTTAACTCAAATGGTTAAAATTGCCGAAGAAGAGGGGATTAAAGTTATTGATGAAAAAGCACTTGAAATCATAAATGATAAAAGGCACAAAGAAAAGAGCAAATGATTTTGCTCTTTTTTGTTTTATGTTTTTAAAATAAAAAAGCTGTGCGGTCATTTTGAAAAACCTTAACATAGCAGTAATTTTTTGATTAGCTCCCAAAAGGCGACCTTATGGCACATCACGAGCAACCTCTTAATGCTGCTGCCTTCCGGCTCTGACATGGTTCAAAGTGTGTGATTGCACAAGACCTTTTGTTCAACACCAAACAAAAACACTTACGATGTTAAAAATTTCCCTAGATGACTGGTCAGCCTCGCTGTAGTGGATTGCGAGTAACAGGGCACCACTAGCTCCCCGCTTAGCACAGCTTTATTATTATAACACAAAAGAATTGCTTTTGCAACCAAAAAATTTTATTAAAATGGGCGGTTTTTATATTTTTTTCAAATTTTAATTGTTTTTTTTCGTGCTTTGTGCTAAACTTTTTTAAAGTTGAGGTAAAAAATATGATTATAGACACAAACAAATCAAACGCACAGCGCTTTATTTTGGCATATAACACCATTGACCAAACATTAAGGTCTGTGTATAATTATAAACGAAGCATGACATTTTCCGATATGATTCGAAGAACGGTTCCTTTAAACAGTGTTATAAGAAAATATGAGGATAAACTCATTGATTACGCAAGGCTTAGAAATTCAATAATTCACAACTCAAACGAGGAATATGTTATTGCAGAACCTCACGCTGATGTTGTTGCGTTAATGGAAAAAATTGCTGAAATGATAACAAAACCACCAAAAGTTTTGGACATTGTTTCAAAGAAAACTGTTTTAACAATTGAAGCAACAATGTCCATAAAAGATGTTATTAGCTTGATTGCAAAATCTGGCTTTAAAAGTCTGCCAGTTTATCAAGATGGAAAAATTTTGGGAATTGCAACACCAAACAGAATTATTGAATGGTTTGGTTCAAAAATGGATGGTGAAAAGAACATTGAAGGCATGTTGGAAAAGAACGCAATTTCTCAAACTTTAAGAGAAAGTGACTTGAATTCAAGATTTTGCATATGTGCCGAAAATTTGAGCATTCAAGAAACTTTGGACCTTTTTTATCGAAACAGAATTTTGTCTGCCATAATAATCACAAAAAATGGCAGCAGTTTTGAAAAAATTTTGGGTCTTATCACGATTGCTGACATAATGGACATCAGCAAAGTTTTAGATGATTATGAATAATTTGGAGATATAATAAAAATGTATGAAAAAGTTGATAGCAAACTAGATTTACACAAAATTGATGAAGAAGTTTTGGCTTTTTGGGAAAAAGACAAAACATTTGAAAAAAGCGTGCAACAAAGAAAAGGGTGCAAGCCTTTTGTTTTCTTTGATGGTCCACCAGGAGTTAACGGACTTCCACACATTGGTCACTGCATAAACAGGGTTTACAAAGATTTGATGCTTCGTTATAAAACAATGAAAGGTTTTTTTGTTGAGAGGCAAGCAGGGTGGGATACTCACGGGCTTCCAGTTGAATTAAAGGCAGAAGAGGAACTTGGAATTAAAAACAAACAAGAACTTGAAAAGTTTGGAATGGAAAGCTTTATTAACAAATGCAAAGAGGTCATGACAACTTATGAAAAAGTTTGGGTTGACACAACAAAGAAAATTGGTTTTTGGATTGACATGCAAAAGCCATATATGACTTGCGACCAATCTTACATTGAAAGTGTTTGGTGGTCACTTAAAGAAATGTTTAATCGCGGGCTTGTTGTGAAAGGATATAGGGTTGCTCCTTATTGTGACCGTTGTGGAACAAGTTTGGCTGAACATGAAGTTGCTCAAGGGCACAAAGAAGTTAAAGACAAAACATTGTTTGTAAAATTTAAGGCAAAAGACATGGATGGGGCTTATTTTGTTGCGTGGACAACAACACCATGGACTCTTCCATCAAATGTGGCTCTTTGCGTTAACAAAGACGCAGAATATTGCATGGTTGAATCTGGTGGCGAAAAATATATTTTGGCAAGCAGTTTGGTTTCAAAATTGTTTGAAGATGCAAAAACTTTGAAAACATTTAAGGGGCAAGACCTTGTTGGAAAAGAATATGAGCCAATTTTCAAACTTGACGAAAAAATATATGAAGGCAAGAAGTGTTTTTATGTAACAAGTGCTGATTATGTAACGCTAACTGACGGAACTGGAATTGTTCACATTGCTCCTGCTTTTGGTGAAGATGACTATAATGTTGGAAAAGAATTTTCTTTGCCAGTTGTTAAACTTGTTGATGAAGCTGGGAAGTTTAAGGAAGGAACAAAATATGCTGGCATGCACAGAATTGACGCAAACGAGCAAATTATCATTGACTTAAAACAAGAAGGCAAAGTTGTTAAATCTCAAACAATAACCCATGTTTATCCACACTGTTGGCGTTGCAAAAGACCACTGATGTATTACGCAAGAGAAGGGTGGTTTATCACCATGAGTGGTTTTAGAAAAGAACTCACCAAAAACAACAATGATGTTTGTTGGCACCCAGAAAACGCAAAAGAAGGAAGAATGGGAAGATTTTTGGCTGAGGCAAAAGACTGGAACCTTTCTCGTGACCGTTTTTGGTCAACTCCATTAAACATTTGGGAATGCCCAAGTTGCCACAAAACAATTTCAATTGGAAGCATTGCTGAACTTCAAGAAAAGAGTGGAATCAAAGAAAACATTGAACTTCACAGACCATACATAGACAAGGTGACAATTCCTTGTGAGTGTGGCGCAGTGATGAAAAGAGTTCCACAGGTTATTGATGTTTGGTATGAAAGCGGAGCAATGCCATTTGCTTCTCTTCATTATCCTTTTGAAAACAAAGAAAAATTTGAACAAAGGCAAGTTGCCGACTTTATTGTTGAGGGGCAAGACCAAACTCGTGGGTGGTTTTATTCTCTTCAAGCAATTTCAACTGTTTTGTTTGACAAAACTCCATATAAGCACTGCGTTATGACTGGTGTTGCGTTAGACAAAAATGGAATAAAAATGAGCAAAAGCCTTGGCAATGTTGTTGACGCAGTTGATGTTTGCAACCGTTATGGAACAGATGCTTTTAGATGGTTTTTTGCGTCTAATGCTTTTCCATGGCAAAGTGCACCTTTTGATGAATTAAATCTTCAAGAAGTTCAAAGAAAAATTATTGGAACGCTTTGGAACACATATTCTTTCTTTGTGCTATACGCTAACATTGATGGCTTTGAGGGCGGAAAAACAGACCTTAAAGCAAAGAAGTTAACCATTATGGATAGGTGGATTTTAAGTGAACTTAACACACTCATTGAAAATGTTACAGAAAAAATGGATAAC
>CAMPBB010000046.1 GCA_946635125.1 uncultured Clostridia bacterium | reverse complement strand
TACCAATTCCGCCACACCTGCACGAGTTACTTTATGAGTATATCACAACAAAGTTATTTTTGCAACAAATTTTTAAATATTTTATTGCTTTATCACTTTCTCTTTACTTTATCTCTTCTTTATGTTATAATTATTGCATATAATAAATTAAATTGTAAGGAGAAAATTATTTATGGTCCCCATTATGCTTGCTAGCCTGAGCTGGCAACTGAATGTTACATTAAGCCTTGTGGTGGTTGTGTTAATTGCTTGTTCAGCGTTTTTTAGTGGAAGTGAAACAGCTTTCACTTCTGTTAACACTGTTCGAATGAAACACTATGCAGAAGAAAAGAGAAAAGGAGCAAGAAAAGCTGTTTGGATTTGCGAACACTATGACATGACTCTTTCAACAATTTTGGTTGGAAACAACCTTGTGAACATCGCTTCAACAACAATTTGTGCATTTTTGTTTGCTGAAGCAATTGCAAACCCAACCCTTTCAAGCATTTTAAACACAGTTATTATGACGGTTATTTTGCTTATTTGTGGTGAAATAACTCCAAAAGCTTTGGCAAAACAAAACCCAGAAAAACTTGCATTAAAGTTTGCGGGCATCTTGTTTGTTGTGATTAAAATCTTAACCCCACTAACCTTTTTGTTCAACAAATATCAGCAAGCTCTTTTAAAGAAAAACAAGCAACAAGCAAAACCACAAGTGACCGAAGAAGAACTTGAAAGCATTATTGACACAATGGAAGAAGAAGGCGTTATTGACAAAAAAGACGCCGACATTATTCAAGGAGTGTTGGACTTAGACCAGAAAATTGTTTATAACGCAATGACGCCAAGAGTTGATGTTACAGCAATAAACATTAACGAAAACATTGAAAAAATTAAACAAGTGTTTTTGGACACAAACTTTTCAAGAATACCAGTATTTAAGAAAAACATTGACAACATTGTTGGTGTTTTGTCTGAAAAAGATTTCTTTTCATCTTTGTTAACAAATGGCACAGCAAACATTTCAAACCTCATTTCAAAACCAATGTTTGTTAACGAAAACATGAAACTTGATGACCTAATTCGAAAAATGCAACAAGAGAAAAAACATATGGCAATTGTTTTGGATGAACATGGTGGAACAAACGGAATTATAACCCTTGAAGACGCAATTGAAGAAGTTTGGGGTGAATTTTATGATGAGCACGATGAAGTTGGAAGCACTGAAATGCTTGTTAAACAAGCTGATGGAACATATCTTGCTGATGCTGAAATTGAACTTGAAGAATTGTTTGAAAAACTTGAAATTGAAAGAATGCCAGAAAAGAGTTACACAAGCCTTGGAGCATTTTTGTTTGAACTCACAGAAAATGTGCCAAGAGAAGGTCAAACAGTTACATTTTCAACCATTGACGAAAGAGTTGATGAAGATGCAAACTATTATGAAGTTAAAATCAACATGGTGTTTAAACTGTTTCAAGTTGAAAACAAAAGAATTAAAAAAGTTTTAATTAAAATTGAAGAAGTTGAAGAAAATGAAAATGAAAACAAGGTTAAAAACTAATCTTGTTTTTATTTTTGTTTGCTATTTTTTTGTTATTGTGTTAAAATTAGTTCAAATTTAGTGGAGGATTGTTTTTTATGAGCAAAAAAGAAATCACAGAAGAAAATGAAAGATATGAAAGAGAGGACTCTGAAACAGGTTTTGCAAGCAAAGCTTCTGAAACCGCCCTTTTAAAGGCAAGCAGAAAATATGATGTTATCTCAAACAACTTGCTTGGAAATTATGATGAAAATGGGCACTACTCTATTCCAGTTGAAATTTTAACAGAACTGGCTGGTCTTAAAAAAATTGTTGGAGTGACAAACGAGTTTGGAACAGAATTAAAAGCACCATATAAAAACGGAATCACTTTTAACTTTATTCTTAAAATGGGTGAAGAAAACAAAGAAACCCACAAAAAAGAAAGCACAATTTACCTAATGGAAGTTGTTAGCAAAGTTAACGGATACATTCAAAACATTTTAACAACCCCAGTTGCAACTTACACATATAAGTTTGACGAGCATTACAAAGAATATTGCTATCGTGCTTTTCACATCGTTGCAAACATTGACGAAACTGATGACGGCGCTCTAAATGGTGATGCAGTTAACATAAACAAAAGATTTGAATACTTAAATGCTGTTAAAAGTGCCAGCAAAGACCAATATCTTGTTTTGGAAGAAAGCTTTTTTAACGCAAGAATTCAAATCCTTAATGAACTTCCACAAGGCACTCTTGTTTTGAGTGAATTTAACAAAAGAAGAGCTGCTTTGGAAAAATATTTCATGAACAATCCAAAAAACAAATATAGAGCACTAAATGAACTTTTAACATCAATTCTTGAAGCATATTTTGACGAACTTGAAGACACCCCAGCCTACAAAATTGCAATTCAAATTCTTATTATGAAATACTTAAATCAAGTTAATCAAATAAGCACACACATTAAATCTACTGATGAATATAAAAAAGCAAAAGAGGCGCCTGTTAAAGTTGCTGGACCTGCCGCCCCAGCCCCAGCAGAGAAAAAACCAGTGAAAGGAAGCGTTAAAATTGCTTCTGGCGGTTCAAAAAAATCTGGTGGCCCAAAAGCTGAAAAATGGAAAGATCCAAAATATAAAGGTTTAGGCAAAAATGAGTTGGCATCAAAAATGGCTGGTGGCGGAGCTCCGCAATCAAAGGCAAAAAAAGTTGAAAACAAAACTGAAATCAAAAAACAAGAGCCAAAAAGAGAAGTAAAAGAAAAAACCGAAGAGCCAAAAACAAATCAACCAAAGAAAAAAACAGGAAACAGCCGACGAGTTGCAAGAGCAACAGATGTTAATAAAGAAGAAATCGAACAACAAAACAGCAGAGCTCCTGGAAGACAATTTTAACAAAAAAAATAGCATTCAAAACTGAATGCTATTTTTGTTTACTCTTGCTTCTTCTTTGTCTAGAACATCGTTTGAGTGCTTTTGAAGAATTTTTAATTGTTCATCAAAATTTCTTAATTCCATGTTTGCTTTAACTTCATTATCTTTGTTGCCAACTTCTTTTGAATATTCAATCTCTTTTTGCTTATATAACTTCACATCACACAAAAATTGTGGTCCGCTCGCATTTAACAAATCAGGTTCATCTGAATCTTCATCAAAAAACTTCATAACAACATTTTGATTCTCATCTTCAACATATTTAAATGAATAATCTTTTTCTTCTGGGCAAACAAAATGTGTGCGTTCATTTTGCATAAGTTTTAGGGTTCTTTCATAGTTCTTTTTTGCAGTGTCACACAACCCTTGAACTTTTCCGTCATTAACAAGTGAAACATAATAAGTTGCCATGTTTCCCAAAAACAAGTTGTTGTCAATAATTTTTTCTGCTTGTGAGATTGGAACATCGTCACTTAGCAAATTTAATAGTTTAGTATAGTCCAAATATAATCCACTTTGCCCATAACCAAAGTTATATTGGCTTCTAACAATAAGTTGTTCTGCTTTTGCAATAACATCATATCTTTTTTCTTGTTCAAGCCACAAAAACTCAACTTTTTCATCAAAAGCAGGGAAAACAACATCATTTGTGTAATCTGTGACTGCTTTTAGTCTTGCTCTTCGAAAAGCATTTCCTTCTTCACCGTTTTCTTTGTTCTCCTCTGTTGCTGTGATTTGAGTTAATCTTTCGTTCTTTGAGTTATCTTCCAAAAAAGCTGGCACATGCCAAAACAAGTTGTTTTTTTGTTCATAATCTGTTGGGACAAAATCTGGGTTGTAATCAATTTCGTCTTCAAATAATTCTTTTGGTGTTTTTAGTGCCATTTTTGTCTCCTTTTAATCTATTTTAATGAAAGTGCATTTTCAAGTTTGCATGTTTTTTCAATTTTGTTCAAATCTCTGTTAATTGCTGCGTTAACATCTCTTATTTTTCTTTCTTTTTGATTTTTTGGTGTTACTTCAAGCCCTGATGGAAATGAAATTTTTTCGTCGTAATATTTGTCTTGTTGTTCCACAATCCCTTTAAGTGTTTTGTTCATGTTTGCAACATTTTCTTTTGTTATTGGGCTAGACATGTTGTTTGCAATTTTTTTGGCTTTTAAAAAGTAATTTATGCTTCTCATAACAAACCAATCTCTTGATGCAATGATTTCAGCTGTTTTAAAATCATTTTTTTGAACATAATCTATTATTTTTGAAAAGTCATAACACATGCCATATTCCTCAAGAGAAGAAAGAAGCGTGTCACTTGACATCATTTTTTGAAGATTTGGCATCAAAATTCCAACTTTGGCAATACGCTTTGTTGCTTCAACAATGTCTCTTTGTGCGTTGAAATATATATCACGAATTATCAATCTGTCATCTGCGGAAATCACTCCAACAAGTTGTGAGCGTTTGTCTACGCTATAAGATGCAAGCATTTGCTCAACCAAATATAGTCCACTTTCAAACTTTGAGTTATTAATTTTTATGTTATTTTTTAAAAGTGCGTCTTTAAGTGGCACAACACGGCAATCTACAATCAATTTTTTGTCAGTTAAACGCTCGTTGGCTCTTTCAACTATTTCCTTAAATGAAATATTATTTTGTTCCATTTCTTTTGTTCTCCACCATGGGTATTATAACACAAAACAAAACAATTTGCAATACCATATTTTAAAATTGATTAAATATGATTATAACAAGGTTTTCCACCCCTTTTTATGCCAAAATTTGTTTAAAATGGCAAAATTCGAACAAATAACAAAATTATTTATTTTTTATGAGTTAAAATTAAATTGCAAAACAAACTAGTTTTTGCTAAAATAGTGTTTGGGAGGCTTAAAGTGAGTTTTTGGGACTATGTTTTGTCTTCTTTTGGAATACACCAAACAAGTGAAGACAAAAAAACGACAAACTTTAACCTAAGAAAAAACAATCAATGTGACTGTTTTAAACAAAAACTTGCTGTTTTTCGCCCAAAAACACTTGGTGAAATGACCGATATTGCTGAATTTTTGAGTGGACACCAACACATGATTTTGGACATAAACAGCCTAAAAACAGCCGACAGACAACGAAGCATTGACTTCATTTTTGGGGCAAGCATTGGTTCAAAATCAAACTTTTCAAAACTTGATGAAGGTGTTTTTGTTTTCACACCAAAATCAACTTTGATAATAAACAAGGAAAAAACTTATGAAATATAAAAAAAACTTAAACTATTTATATTACC
>CAMPBB010000045.1 GCA_946635125.1 uncultured Clostridia bacterium | reverse complement strand
TTTTATTTAACATTTTTTATATTATATGATATACTAAAACTAGCAATAAAAGTGAGGTGGAAAAAATGACCGAAAGATATCGTGCAATAATAATTAAAGATGGAAAACTTGCTTTAATGGAAAGACACAAAAACGGCAGACATTATTGGGTGTATCCTGGCGGTGGCCTTGAAGGAAATGAAACAAAAGAAGAATGCTGTGAAAGAGAAGTTATGGAAGAGTTTGGAATAAAAGTTAAAGCCAAGAAAATGATTTACTTCATGGAACAAGAAGACACGCTTCAAGGTTTTTTTGTTTGCGAATGGATTTCTGGAAACATTCACAAAACTGATGCTGTTGAATATTCAACATATAACCCCGAAGTTTATGGAACATATAATCCAACTCTAATTGACCTTTCAAAAATTGATGAATATGACCCAATTTATCCAAGAGAAATAACAAAAAAGCTTCAAGAAGATTTAAAAAAATATGGCACAGAACTTGATAGACCACTTTTAAACTTTAAACTAAGTATGGGTGAATAACAAAAAAGATTGACAAAACAGTCAATCTTTTTTATTTTGCAAAATTATTACTCAAAAAAATGAAATTATTTTGTTTTTAAGCCGTAAAAAGCCACATATGCTCTATATGTTTCATAGATGTCAACTTTTGATGTTATCTCCCACCTTGCATGCATATTCAAAACTGGAACTCCAGCATCAATCACATTCATTCCAAATTTTGCCATAATGTAGGCAATTGTTCCACCACCACCTTGGTCAACCTTGCCCATCTCGTTTGCTTGATAAGGAACTTTTTGTTTGTCAAGTTCGTTTCTTAAGGCAGCAATAAACTCAGGGTTTGCGTCATTTGCTCCGCTTTTTCCATATGCACCAGTAAACTTGTTGAAACTAATACCCTTTGCAAAGTGTGCATCTGTTGCTGGATTAAATGCTGCCGTAAAGTTTGGGTCAACTGCTGCTGTTACATCACTTGAAAGCATGTTTGAATGGTTTAAAGTTCTTCTCAAAGAAAGTTCAGAATATTGCCCACAAAGGTTCATAACTTCTGCAACAGTGTTTTCAAACCACTTGCTGTGCATACCTGTTGCACCAACGCTTCCAATTTCTTCCTTGTCAACAAGCAAATTACAAACTGTTTTTTGTGGGCTTTGTATTTGCATTAACGCCATAAGACCAGTGTAGGCACAAACTCTATCGTCTTGCCCGTAACCCATAATCATGCTCTTATCTAATCCAAAATTTCTTGCCTTGCCAGCTGGAACAGCTTCAATTTCTGCAGAGAAAAAATCTTCTTCTTCAATGCCTTTTTCTTTTAAAATATCCAAAATAAATGCCTTGAACTGATTTTCTTTCGCATCTGTTTTTGCAATGTTTCCAGCAATAATGTTAAGGTCCTCTCCACTAAACTCGGCTTTTTTCTCTGGTCCTTTTTCAAGGTGTGGAAGAAGGTCTGATATTCCCACAACAGCATCATCATCTTCACCAACAACAAAGTCAATTTTTGTTCCATCTTTTTTAACAACAACTCCATGAAGAGCAAGTGGACTTGCCATCCATTGATATTTTTTTATTCCACCATAATAGTGTGTGTCAAGCATACAAAAACCTTGTGATTCATAAAGTGGTTTTGCTTTAAGGTCTAACCTTGGAGAATCAATGTGTGCTCCAACAATGTTAATTCCACTTTCAAAAGGCTCAGTTCCAATAATAAATAAAGCAATAGACTTATCCATGTTCACAGCATAAACTTTGTCGCCAGCTTTTAACTTTTTGTTTTCTTTTATAAGCGTGTTTAATTCTTTAAACCCATTTTTTTGTGCCACAGCAATTGCAAACTTTGTGCACTCTCTTTCTGTTTTGTTGTTAGACAAAAACTCACGATAGTTTTCACAAAAATCAAAAACTTCTTTTTTGTCTTTATAATTTTCCCATAAATTCGTTTTCATAATTTTGCCCCCTTAATAATTCTACTAAAATTATATAACAAAAATGATATCTAAGCAAACAAAAAATATAATAATTATTTTAAAAAATCAAACAAAAAAGAGTTTTTAAAACTCTTTTAATCTATATCCAAATTTTCAAAATTAAAAATATCACTATTAAAAAACTCTTGAACACTAACTCCAAGTTCACGAATGATGAGTGCAATATTTTTAAAGTTTGAAGCTTTTGTTTTATTACCCAAAATTGAAGTCATTGTGCTGTGATAAATTCCAGTGTTTTGTTCAAGCCTATATTGCGTCATCTTTTTTTCTTTTAAAATTTGCCGAACTCTTATGGCAAATGCTTGATTTAATGTCATAAAAACATCTCCCAAATTAACTATGTATAGTTTATCATACGCACAAATCATAATATGTAACATAAATTGGTCGAAATGCTTGATTTTTTGTTATTTTATGTTATAATAGGTAGTATAAATTGGTCAATAGTATTAACGCAATAATAAAACATTATTTTTAAAATGATTGTTCCTATTTTTACTTTTGACTAATATAAAAAAAGGAGAACAAAATGAACAACACAGAAAAAAAGGAAGACATAAAACCCCCAACACAAGAAGAATTAACAAATAATCAAAAATTCCCAAATAAACCTAATGTTATTTTTTTAATCGCAACAATGCTTGGAATTGTTGTTATAACTTTAAACATAATACAACCAATCACTGTCATTGAGGAATTATCAACAATAAGGTCAATTGAATCATTCCTTAAATCATATTTTGAAACCCTGGCATCTGAAGGGATATATTGGACTTTGCCATCAATTATGCCGACCTCTGTTGTTATTAGTCTTATTTTTGTTTCTATTTTCGGCATAAGTTCTATAATATCTTTAATTATTTTACATGTTAAAACATTAAATAATAACATAAATAAAAAAAGTGACGCTTGCGTTCTTACAAACATTGGCTTACTGTTAGCACATTTCATTTCTTGCATAGTTTATATTGCAATAGCTCAACCATCTAACACAAGTGCAATTGTGTTTTCAGTTTTAAGAGTGCTAACAATTCTTTCAGTTGTTGTCCTAATAATGATTGGTTACTTTAAAGATGGCAACAACATATTTAAAATAAAACAAACTTCAACAAAAAAAATGAAAACAGTAACAAAAACTTCCATCAACCAAAAACTTGAAGCCCTAAAAACATTAAAAGAAGATGGGGTTTTAACAGCAAAAGAATATAAAGAAGAGATTTTAAAAATTTTAAATTCAAATTAAACAAAAAAGACTGAAAATTCAGTCTTTTTTAATGTTTTTCTTTGTTTTTTAATATCTTTTTTTTGCAAACCCACTATATAACCTTTTCTATTTCCCCAATGAAAACAAAGTGACCTTGTTGCCCCTCGTAAATCTTTTTCTTAACTTCTGGGTCAACGCTATTTAAATCAAACTGTCCCATGTAAAGTTTTTTGCAAACAAAAGTTTGTTTGGCTTCATTAAATGTAACGCCATCACCCAAAAACTTTGGTGTGAGTGAAACTTCTTGCATTTTGTTTGTGCCACGCCCAGTTTTTGTTCCCAATATTTGCAAGTCTTTTTTATGGCTTTCATCATAAAAACTAACTGTAAAATATTTTTGTTTTTTCAAAAATTCCAAGGTGTAACGCTCTGGTCTAACATAAACTGTTACGGTGTTTTTAAACCACAAAACTCCAAAACTCCCCCAAGAGATTGTCATGCTGTTAAAGCCCTTTTCGTCTCCTGCTGTGAGCAGTGCCCACTCACTATTTAATTTATCGCACAAATTTTTTACTATTTCTTTCATTTTCTAATCCCCCTAAAATTATATTATATTTTACCACAAAACAAAAAATATTCAAACAAAAGAAAAAAGAGTTTTTAAAACTCTTTTCTTATTTTTCTTCTTTTGCGTAAACGCTAACAACTTTCTTGTCGTTTTTTGCTCTTTCGAACTTAACTTGTCCACTAATTAGGGCATAAAGTGTGTAGTCTTTACCGAGTCCAACATTGTTGCCTGGGTGATATTTTGTTCCTTTTTGTCTAACCAAGATTTCTCCTGCGTTAACAAAAGTCATATCACTTCTTTTTATTCCTAAGCGCTTTGAAATGCTGTCACGACCGTTTTTTGAACTACCTTGTCCTTTCTTGTGGGCAAACAATTGAATGTTAATAAACATTTTGCACCTCCAATTCAATAAAATCACTATATTCTTCTCTCAAATCACTAATTCCGCAAAGCATGGTTTTCAAAATTACTTGGCAATCATGCATTTGCTCATCACTTAATTTTTTTGGAAGAATAATTTCAAAATAAGCATTTTTGTCATCTCTTTTAATTTCTGCGTTAACAAAAGCCACCATCATAATGCCAAGAGCAGCTGTTTGCACAATGCTTGAAATAGCACTGCAAACAATGTCTTCGCCTTCAACTCCATAACCGGTGTGCCCGTCACACACAACAGACAAAATGTTATCTTGATTTTTCTTAATTGTTATCTTTGTCATAATTACTTACCAATTGAAACAATTTTAATTTTTGTGTATGGTTGACGATGTCCTTGCGCTTTGTGGTGAGTGTTCTTTTTCTTGTAAACAAAAATGTTTAACTTATCACCCTTTCCGTGTTCAACAACTTCGGCAACAACTTTCACTCCTGCAACTTCTGGAGTTCCAACTTGAGCTCCTTTTTCGTCGCTTATCATAAGTGGAGCAAATTCAACTTTCTTTTTGGCTTCAACTTCAAGTTTCTCAACATCCAAAACATCACCAACTTGAACTTTGTATTGCTTTCCACCAGTTTTAATTATTGCGTACATTTTTTAACCTCCTCTCTCCAATCTCGCTAAATTTAGGCTTTTGCAGTGTTTCAGCAAACATTTTGTGCCAGATTTATGCGGATAACGAGCATATTATAACATAAAAAAAATAAATTTGCAATAGAAAATTTAAAATATGAATATTTTGTTGTTTTGCGAGCAAACTAACAAAAAAGGAGATTAAAAATGAGTAACACAGAAAAAAGACCAGACACAGACTTACTTCAAAGCGTTTTACATAACAGCGAAATCAGCATCACAGCAATAAACTATGTTTTGCCAGAAGTTAACAGCACAGAACTTGAAAACACAATTCGTGAGCAAAAGAAAAAACTAATTGAAATCACTCAAAAAACAAAGGATTTGGCAAAAGAACTTGAACTTGAAGTGAAACCAAACAGCCTTTTTAAAAAAGGAAAGATGTGGCTCTCAAACAAAACTTCCTCTTTTTTA
>CAMPBB010000044.1 GCA_946635125.1 uncultured Clostridia bacterium | reverse complement strand
ATATTTTAAATCAAGATAGGCAAGAACTATATGATAAAATCAACTTAAGAGTTGATAAAATGCTTAAAAATGGACTGTTAGATGAAGTTAAACAGTTAAAAGAAGTTGGACTTGAAAACTCTCAAGCCAGCCAGGCAATTGGTTATAAGGAATTTTTAGGCTATTTAAATGGTGAAATCTCATATGAAGAGGCTGTTGAAAAAATTAAGCAAGGCACAAGAAACTACGCCAAAAGGCAACTCACTTGGTTTAGGCATATGAAAGGAACTTGGGTAGACATAAAAAGCGAACAAGAAAAGGCTTTGCAAGAAATTTTAAATTATTATATTGAATATCAAAAATAAAAAGCGTATTAAAAATACGCTTTTTTTTGTTATAGATTTCGAATAAGTCCAACAACTTTTCCAATGATTGAAACATTATCAAAAAACATTGGTTCCATTGTCTTGTTCTCTGGTTGAAGCCTAAATCTGCCATTTTCTTTATAAAATCTTTTGATTGTGGCACTGTCTTCAATGAGAGCTGCAACAATTTCGCCGTTGTTTGCTGTGTCCTGACGGCGAATAACAACTTTGTCACCATCCATAATCCCAGCATCAATCATGCTTTCACCATGAACAGTTAGCATAAAGAGGTCGTCGCCACGGAAAAGCCCTGTTGGCATATAAAAAACTTCTTCGCAATTTTCAACAGCCAAAATAGGTGAGCCAGCAGTTATGTTTCCAAGAATTGGAATTGGCTGATATGAGCTAATAATTTCAAGCATTTGCTCATTTTGCTTGCTAATTGAATTGTTTTCAATAATTTCAATAGCTCTGTTTTTTGATGCGCCACGGCGAATTTTCCCTTGTTTTTCAAGGTGGTTTAAGTAATATGTGATTGTTGATGTTGAGTTTATTTTTAGTTCTTCACACATTTCTCTTACCGATGGGCAGAAACCATTTTCATTTTTGTATTTAACCAAGAAGTTAAATAAGTTTTCAAGTTTGATTTCCATTGATTTTTTCATTCATGTTACCTCACAAATTTTTTATCTAAGTGGAGTATAACATAAAATAAAACAAAAGTCAAACATTTGTTCGAATATTTTTAATTTTTTCTAAGTTTAACTTTTGATGCTGCGGCTTTTTTAATGTCTTCACTCATTGCAGCATAGTGCCTTCTTGTTGTGTTAATGTCTTTATGTCCCAAAACATCGGCAACAACATAAATATCATTGGTTTCTTTATATAAATTTGTGCCATATGTGCTTCTAAGTTTGTGTGGGGTAATGTGCTTTAAAGGAGTTGAAATTTGGCTATATTTTTTAACCAAATTTTGAACGGCTCGTGGGCAAATTCTCTTTTTTTGCAAAGATAAAAACAAAGCTCTTTCAGTTTCTGGAACATCTTTTTGGTTAACTCTTTCTTCAACATATTGTTTTAAAATTTGTGCCACTTCATCGGAAAAATAAAGAATAGACTGATTTCCACCTTTTCGTGTTACTTTAAAGGCATTTGTTGAAAAATCAATGTCGTCAATATCAAGTCCAATAAGCTCACTAATACGAATACCAGTGCCCAAAAATAGGTTAATCATCGCATAATCTCTTAAACTTGTGTGCCTGTGAAACACTTGTTGTGTTGGAGTTAGAGCATAGCCAGTTTCAACTTGGTCAAGTAGGTCAGTCATTTCATTGTTTTCAAGCCTTATAATATTTTTTTGGTGAATTTTAGGCAAATCAATTTTCACAGTTACATTTGAAGATAATTTTTCTTTCTTGAAAAAATATTTAAAGAAAGAACGAATTGTGCAAAGTTTTCTTGCTTTTGCTTGCTCATTGTTGCGATAAACTTTTCCCTTAAAAGTGTAATAATTAAGATAATTTAAAAATAATTCAATATCCAGTGGAACAACATGATTTAGGTCCATTAAGCTGATTTGCTTAACCTTTTTTCCAGCAAATTTATCAATTTCTTTGGTTAAAAAATCAAAGAAAATCCTAAGGTCATATGCGTAATTTAATCTTGTTAATGGTGTTGTTTGGTTTTCAATTCCAAGAAAAAATTCAGAACAAAAATAGGGGAGTTCCATTTGAAGTTCCCTTAACTTTAATGTAACTTTATCTTTTCTATCAACATAATATTTTTCAGACATAAAAACACCTCACTTTTAATAAAAGTATAGCATTAAAATTTTTATTTGTCTAATAAATTTAGCAAGTTTTTACGCATAGTTATAAATTTTTAAACTAATAAATAAAAACCACTATAAAAACATAAGAAAACCATAAAAACCCATTATTAAAGACTTTTTTAGGGGAGTGGTAAATTAAGTTTGTGTGTATATTCATTTGTTTTACGCATAGTTCTTAACCGCATTTTTTATAACCTTTGCTTAACCAATTCAAATTTTATAACTTTTAGTTCACATAATAATTTTTAATAAAAAAACAAATAGTCAATGGCAAGCATGAAATATAAAAATTGCAGTAAAATTTTTAAAATAAGTGATTAAACATGAAGATGTTTGTGGACCAACATTTTGATTATAGTTTACAACTTGATTAAGGTTTACATTATTTTAAGATTAGGTATGTTGTTGGCGTCAAACAATGAGTGAAAAAAATGTTGACAAGATTTTTAAACAAAATAATACAAAAAAGCAAAAACACCAATAGCATTTGAATTTTATTCAAAAAAGCGTAAAAAATCAATGAATAGATGTTCATGCCATTTTAAGTTTTGGCTCTCAATTAAGATTAGAAAGGGGTGGTTTTTACAAAAAATTTATAAAAATTTAAATAAGTATAAATCAAAAAAATAATAGAAAAAATTAAAAATATTTTGATAAAAAAACATATCAATTATCATTATAAAATTCAAATTTGGATATGGTTGTTTTTTTATGAATAAAGCTGTGAAAACTATTCATCAAAATTTAAGAATTGGCTTAGGATTAAGATTAAAATTATAATAAAAATTAAATAAGTTAATTGATTAACAAAAATTAAATAATTTAAATGATTAACAAAAACTAAATTGTTTATAAAGATGTCAAAAATCATTTTTATATAATATAATATAAATAAGAAAATTTAGATTAAAAAAACGAGTTTTTTGGATTTATTGCGTGTTTATTAAACTAACTATTCGTAAAACTTGTCTTTTGCGAATAGTTAAAGTAATATAAAAATAGGGAAAATTTAAAACCTACTCTCCCTTTTTTCTTCTATAATTTAAAAATATTGCCTGATTTTGTTAATTATAAAACCACTCAATAAGACCTTATTTTTAACAAAATGTAGTTTTATCCAAAACACTTTGAAGTTGTTTTTAGATTTTTAAAACTCTTTCTTTAAACAAAAGCTACTTTTACTATAACCCCACCTTTTATAAAAATTTATCTATAAAGACCAAGCAAAAAATCTCCTTTTTTTAGCATCTCTCTCCTATTTTTGCAATCAGGTAAAACGCTTGTCACAAGACGCCAGAATGTTTTTGAGTGGTTAAATTCAATTATATGAGCAAGTTCATGAACAACAACATAGTCAATTATGTCTGGTGGCAACATAACGAGCCTAAAATTAAACTTAATATCTGCTGTTTTGCTGCAACTCCCCCAAATTCTTTTGCTATTGCATATTGAAAAACTTTGAGGTTTAAGCTGCATTAAATTTGCAAAATATGTTAGCCTACTGGCTAAAATATCCTCGGCATTTTTTGTCATAAAGTTTACAATGAGTCTTTTTATTTTGGGTATGTTTTCACAGTGTTTTGAGTTTATTAAAAAGTAAGTGTTGTGATACTCTATTTTTTTTGATTTTGGGTCAAATAAAATTGGTTTTGTTGTGCCCAAGAACATAACTTCTTTATATGAAATAATGTTTGAATTAACCATTTTTGATTCAAGAATTCTTTGTTGGTGAAACTGAATCCAATCCTTTTTTTCTTCAACAACCTTTTGAATTCTTTCCATCGAGCACTTGTTTGGTGCCCTAACAATCAGCTCTCCACTTGATGAAATTTGCATTGAAATTGAACGCCTTTTTGAGCGAATTAACTTGTCTATAACCATTATTTTTGCTCCTAAACTTTTTGTATTATATCATTTTACGAATAATTTTGCAAATATTTTTTTAGAGAAAAATGCCGATTTTATGCGGTTTTTTGGTGCTATGCAGGTGTTATGTTTTGCATAATACTAAAAATTTGTTGACTATTTTTTTAAAATTTACTATACTCTTTTTAAAAGAGGTTAAAAATGGCAACAGATTTAAACACAATCATTTTAAACGCAATAAAAAATGAAAGCAAATATGGTCTTCAAATTATTGAAGACATTAAGCAAAAAACAAACGGAACTGTTGTTTTAAAACAACCAAGTTTGTATAGTGCTTTAAGGCGACTTGAAACCAAGGGGTTTGTTGTATCACACTGGGAAGATAGTGAACTTGGTGGGAAAAGACATTATTACAAAGCGACCCCAAAAGGTGTTGATGCTTTGAATCGTAACATAAAAATTCAAGATGCAACAGAAGAATATGTGTTAAACTCTTCATCCTCTCCTATTGATGATTTACCAACAATAGGCAAAATCAATGTTGATGAAAAAATCATTGACGAGGAAGATTTTGACGAGGATGAAAAAGACGCAGGTTCAGGTATTAACTATAAAACAATTTTGGGTGATTTTTTGGTTGAAGAAAAAAAGGTTGAAGAAAATCATCAGGAGCCCACTTCACCAAAACCACAAAAAGAAAACATAAAGAAAAACGATTCTACATACCTACAAGAACTTGAAGATTTGTTTAAACCCAACAAAGAGCCTAGCAAGGCAACTATAAAAACCTCTGCTAATAGTTATTCCACTTCCACTCTACCAAAAGAAGAAGTAAAGCAATTAGACAAAAAAAATCTTGACCTACTTGAAAACATGGCAAAAAAATATAATGAAAAACATGTTAAACAAGAAAAAGAAGATAAACCAGAGGATGTTGAACTTGAATTACTGACAAAAATTAGTGAAAAGAAAAAACTTGATGATATTAGAATTAAGCGTGATGAAGGAAAATATTTATACATAAACAACATGAATTTTGTTAGTGGATTGTGCATATTCTTTGCCAGTTTGGTTGTTTATTTAACTTTGTTCCTGCTCTACACCTTTAAGGGCTGGATTAACTTTGAAAAATATATTATTTTTGGAACAGTGTTTTTGTTGTCACTTGTGTTTGTGCTATATGATATGTTGGTGTTCAACAAACAACCTGAAAAAAAGATTGGCATAAAGTTTAATTGGGCTAAAAGTTTTTTCATAAGATTTTTGGTGTTTGTTTTGCTCATTGTGTTTATTTTTGCTGTGAACCTGCTTGTTGGAATGGAAAGTTTTGGAGCAATGTTTAAGGAATTATACTTCATTCGATGGTTTGTGCCAACATTCTTCTGTTTTAGAATTATAATTAGATGGGTTATCAATTTTATTCTATCAAAGAACCCTAAATATCAAATTTACAAACCAAAAAATAAAAAGGCATAAGTGCCTTT
>CAMPBB010000043.1 GCA_946635125.1 uncultured Clostridia bacterium | reverse complement strand
AACATATCCATCGCCATGAAGGTCATTTGGGTTATTTTTAACATTTTCCAAGTTTTTTTCACTAATGCTTTGCTCAGTTTCCTTTAAAGCGAGTTCATCATTTAAACTCTGATTTTTATTTCTTAAAACAGCCAAAAAGATGAATTGTGAAATCAAAACAATAAGCAAAAATATTGCAACGCACAATATCAAGATAAACCTTGATTTTGATAAATTCTTATACATTTTGTTCTCCTTGTCTTTTTTCAATTTCACTTCGAGCCAAACTGTCACAAATGTTGTTATATTTGTCTGTTGAATGCCCCTTAACTTTGTTAAATGTTATGTTGTGAATTTTTGTAAACTCCAAAAGTTTTGTCCACAAATCAATGTTTTTAACTTCTTTTTTTCCAGCAGTTCTCCAATTTCTTATTTGCCAGTCTTCAATCCAGTTCTGAGTAAAGGCGTTAACAACATAAGCAGAGTCACTATAAAGCATAACATTGCAAGGTTCTTTGAGTTTTTCTAAAGCTTTAATAACGGCCATAAGTTCCATTCTGTTATTTGTTGTGTTGTCTTCAAACCCGCTCATTTGCTTTTCAGTTCCATTATACAATAAAACAGCACCCCAGCCACCTGGACCTGGGTTAAAACTGCAAGCACCATCTGTGTATATAACAACTGATTTCATATTTTCTCCAATTCTTTTTTTTATATTATAATAATTTTTTTGTTTTTTTGCAACAACTTTTATTATTCTATTGACTAAATTTTAAAATTTTTATATAATAAGAAAATATAGGGGAGTGGCTTAACGGTAGAGTAGTGGTCTCCAAAACCATTGGTCAGAGTTCGATTCTCTGCTCCCCTGCCAGGGAAAAAGCCCATAAATAAAAGCTTTTAAAGGTGTTTTTGATTTTTTTCAAAAATGCCTTTTTTTGTGTTTTTTATCTAAAAAGTGGTGTCAAAAATGGTGCCAAAATTCATATAATAAATTATTTTATAATTTAAACAGTTCTTGTTTAATGTTTTTGTTGGTGATTCCTATATAAATATCTTGTGTAACATTTAATGTTGAATGGTCAAGCCAATTTGAGATAACTTTTTCTGGAACTCCAAGATAATAATAATTTGTTGCAAATTTATGGCGAAGCTTATGCAATTCACCATCAATTTTTAATTCGTCTAACAAATGATTAACAGTGAAAAAACAGAAAATAAAAAAATGAAGTATAGTCGCAACTATACTTCCTACTAACAGGGCTTTCTACCCAGACACAATATTCAGAGATATTGTGAAGACTGTCATCACCAGCTACATAGATTATATGCAATTTTTAAAAAAATGTCAATAGAAAAGGAGAAAGTTTAGAGTGGAAAACAAGACCGCTAAAAAATACTTTTGTTGGTGAACCACAAACAAAGATTGATAAGGAAAAAATAAAAAAATATTTAAAATAAAAAAAAGAGTGACACTACACAGGCATAATGCACGGGCTGTGATTACGGATTGGGAACAGAGTTCCTTTTCACCCAACACTCTTAACAAGAAATATTATATATTCCAATAATTTGGGCAAGAACATATAATTAATTCCATATAATTATTTTAACATAAAAAACAAAAAAAGTCAATAGTAAAAGGAGAAAAGATGTTAAAAGGACATCTTTTTTTGTAAAACAAAAAACATATTGTAAGAACAATATGTTTTTTTAAATTTTATTTAACTTCACGCTTTCTAAAAATAAGGTAAGCGCAGATAATAATTATTGCAATAACAGCAATATTAACACCAAGTGAATAATAAAAACCAACAGAGTGGAATATGCTTGATGAGAAGATTGATGTTAATAACGAGGTTGACTGACCAGAAGTAAATGAACCACCAAAGAATTTAAACAAATCTAGGTTACTTAGTGGAATGAAACCATAGATATAAGATTGTGCAAAGATTGTGCCCATTATGCTTATAATAAAGTATAACACAATTGAAATGCTAACAGCTCCAACATTGCTCCTAAATATTGCTGAAATTGCAAGAGAAATTGCAATAAACACAACAGCTTTTAAAAGTAAACACAATAGGTATATTAAAAGCAACAGAACAGGGGAGATTGCAAAGGCAGAAGTTCCGTTAAACACGGCAAGAACTGGCGCAAAACTAACTCCAAATCTAGCCCAACCAATCAAGAATAAAACAACCGTTGAAAACACAAAGAATATTAAGGCAAAAATTATTGTTGCTAAAAGCTTACTTGTTAAAATGCTGCTCCTTGAATATGGCCTTATGAGCAAAAGTTTAAGCGTTCCTGTTGACTGCTCACCCGCAAGCATGCTGGCAGCAAGAACAACTGTGAATATAATTATAACAATGCTGGTGATTTCAAGTCCAAAATAAACATAGTCAAAAGCGTTAACAACACTTCCTGATGTATTGCTTCCGTTAAAAACAGAAGAGTAGTCTAAACTTGTTGTTTTGTTATGTAGCATATAATTTTCTTTTGCAATTTTTTCTTGAATTGCATATAAATATAAGCCGTTTCTTGGTGTTCCATCAATGTTCATGGTGTTGTAACCAAACAATGTGTTAACATATTTATCATCAAATTTTAGCACTGAGTCATATTTTGTGACATCTTGAACAAGTGCTAATGTGTTCAAAGCATATATATAATATTTCACACACATTCTTGTTAATTCATCAACTTTTTTGTCGCTCTGTGTTGCAACAAATTCTTCAATTTCGCCTTTAAGTGTTGACAAATATGTTTTTGAATAACTAATGTTTTCAGATAGGGAAGTGTAGGTCTTTTCAGATATCGATTTAATTTGAATAGACTCAATCACATCTTTAAGTAAAAAGTAAATGTTTGATTCAGCAATTAAATTTCGAATTGACTTGTGATTTTCACTCTTTCTTATATCATAAATTGATGGTCTGTTTTCACTTATGATGTTATTATAAATAGTTAAATAAGCTTCATTAAATTTTGTGATTTTTTCTTCTGAAATCAAAATACCGTTATTGGCAAATTGCGTGTCTTTTTTCCTAGTTTTTTCAATATCACTAACTTTTGTTATATAATCGTGAATTGCAACCAAGTTGTTGCGTTCATAGGCAGGGTCGGGGTTAACAACATCATCACTTTTTGATGGCTTAATGCTTCCAACAAGGTTTGCAAGCGATTCAATATAGCCATCAATGCTGTCTTCTCTGTTTAGTTGGTCGCTCATGTAATTGTTATATGCTGAAATAAAGTTTTCATATTCACTAACATCTTTTTGGTGAATTCCAAACAAATAATACAAATATTCAACAGTTGTTCTTTCACCAGGCTCGGTTTTTTCACCATTTGCTTTTGCTGTTTCAAGTTCATTTGTTGCTTGAGTTATCAAAGAATTTGCAGCCAAATAACCATATGAATTGGTTGCCGTTGCTGCATTAAATTGTTGATTAACTTTAACCAAACTTGTCATTCCACTATATTTCCCAAAATAGTCGGAGTAGTTGTTTTTGGTTTGTGGGTTAAACTGGAAATTGGCAAAAATTGTTGCCAAAACCAAAACTGCAGTTATAACATACAAGATTGGTCGCATCAATATTTTATTCAGTTCACCTTTTAATAATCTAAAAAACCCCATAAATTTTACTTCCTATTATTTTTTAAAATATCAAGATATAAATCTTCTAATGATTTTGTTTCAACTCTTCCTCCAAACACAGCAATATTTTTGCTTTGAAGAGTTTTCACAATCTTTTTATATAAATCACGGTTAAATGGTATTAAAATCGAATTTCCAGCGATTTCAGGGAACAGACCATATTCCTCATGAACAACTTTGCAAGCATAGTTAGGGTAGTTAACGCTGATTGCAATTTGCTTATCACTTGAACCTGTTTTTTCCATATCTTCTTTTGACCTTAATTCCAAAACTTTTCCAGAATCAACAATTGCAAAAGAGTCGCACAAAAGTTCCATTTCAGTTAAGATGTGACTACTAACCATAATTGCCATTTTTTCTCTTGCAGCAAGAATTTTTAATGTTTTTCTAAGTTCAATAACACCGCTTGCATCCAAACCGTTTGTTGGCTCATCCAAAACAAGCAGTTTTGGGTTGTTTAAAAGAGCTTGAGCAAGCGCAATTCTTTGACGCATACCATAAGAATAAGTTCTAAACTTATCGTGAATTCTGGCAGTCATTCCAACAGTTTCAACAATTTCATCAATTCTTAGGTGGTCAACATTTCCATTCAAACTTGCAAAATAAGCAAGATTTTGATAGCCAGTCATATAAGAGTAGGCTTGGCAGTTCTCAATCATTGCGCCAAGATTAACAATAGCTTTTTTAAATTGCCTTTGAACTGAATTTCCACATATAAAAACCTCTCCATAAGTTGGAGGAGTCATGCCACAAATAATTCTAATTAAAGTTGTTTTTCCCGCACCATTTGGACCCAAAAAACCAAAAATTTCGCCTTCATGGATGTCAAAGTTAATGTTATTTAGAACAGTTCGTTTTTTGTAAACTTTTGTTATTCCTTTAACTTCCAAAACTTTTTTATTGGAATTTTCTGTTGAATTCATATTTTCTCCCATTTTTTATTATAATAATATTATAATATATTTTTTTTATAAAGTAAATGTATTTGACAAAAATGTGAAAATAATATATGATTTTTTTAACAAAAATAGCATTTTTGATGTCTAAAAATGAAATTTTTTGATTTGAATTTAAAAATTAGACTCTAAAAATTTGTGAAAAGTGAAAAATATTTATGGTTAAAATTGAAAAAAAATTCTTTGTGATTATTTTAGCAACAATTATGTTTATCATAAATTTTTGTGTTTACACAAAAGTTGCACATTTGCCAAAGTGGTTAAATTTAACTTTAATGCTTGTTAACATTCTGGCAATTTTTTTAATTTATATTTTTTATGTTCTAAACAAAGACTCTTATTATAAAAGTTGTTTTTTAGTGCTGTTTGTTATTTTTTTTGTTTCCTTTGTTTATGGCATATTTGCCTTATGTGGGCTCGAACACATTTTTAAAAACATTGGAGCAATGCAAGAATTTATTAAAAGCACTGGAGCATGGGGCATGATTGTTTTTGTTTTAATACAATTTTTGCAAGCAACTTTTGTGCCAATTCCATCAATAATAACAACAATTGCTGGAAGTCTTTTGTTTGGTCCAACAGTTGCAATGATTTTAAGTTTAATTGGAATTTTTGCAGCATCATTCTTTTCTTTTTTTGTTGGAAGATTTTGTGGAGAAAGGGTTGTTTCGTGGATTGCAAGCAAAGAAGTGTTTGAAAAATATTCATCAATCCTTTATAATAAAGGCAAATACACATTTTTTCTAATGCAAATTTTTCCGTTTTTTCCCGATGATATTTTGTGTTTTATTGCTGGAACAACCAAAATGAGTTGGAAATTTTTTTCTATAACAATGTTAATTTCAAGACCAATAGCAATTATCCCAACATGTTATTTAGGTGGAGGAACAATCATTCCATACAGCGGGTGGGGATTGGCTGTTTGGGGAGTGTTAATTGCAGTAATGATTGTTTTATTTATTGTTAGCATTAAGTATCAAACAAACATTGAAAACTTTATCTATAAGTTATCCAAAAAAATGGCAAAAAAACAAAATAAAAAATAAAAAAGGCACTTATGCCTTTTTATT
>CAMPBB010000042.1 GCA_946635125.1 uncultured Clostridia bacterium | reverse complement strand
TGTTGACCCATTGTTGTTTATTATTATGTTAAAATTTTGATATGTTTGATTTAAGAGCGAATCCAAACAGCGTTTTATGTATTTTTCACCATTATAGGCAGCAATTAAAACATCGATTTGTTTGTTCATAACTTTTCCTTTTTTGTTTTTTTATTATAGCATAATTAAAAAATTTAGGCAATAACTTAATACTCTATTTTTTCAAGCGTTAGCCCTTTTGCAGGCATTGTTCTTCCAGCAAATTTTCTGTCTTGTTTTTCAAAAATTGTTTTTATGTCTTCTGGCTTCTTTATTTTCATTCCAACTTCCAAAATTGTTCCACTAATTATTCTAACCATGTTATACAAAAATCCATTTCCAGTAACAAAAAGTTTTATAACATTTTTTTCTTTTTTAAGTTTTATTTTGTAAATTGTTCGAACAGTTGATTTAACTTTTGTGTTCACGCTGCAAAACGATTTGAAATCTTTTGTCCCCTTAAAATACTTTAACGCTTTTTTCGCCAAGTTAAAGTTAAAGTTTGTTCCAATTTTTGTGGCATCAAATTCAAGAAGAGGCAAAATCACTTCACTTTCATAAAACTTATACATATATGTTTTTTTCTTTGCTGAAAACCTTGCATGAAAATCACTTGAAACTTCACAAGAAGACAAAACTTTTATGTCGTCAGGCAAGAACTGATTGATTGCATAAAAAAACTTTTGTGGATTAAGCCTTGAATTTGTGTCAAAGTGAGCAACCTGCCCCCACGCATGAACTCCAGCATCTGTTCTTCCAGCACCTTCAAGGGCTGTTTCTTCATGAGTTACTTTTTTGATTGCTTCTTCCAAAATTCCTTGAATTCCATTTCCGTTGCTTTGTTTTTGCCAACCATTATATTTTTCTCCAACATAAGAAATTGTTAACTTTATTCTCTTCATCTTCTTTTCCTTCTGTTTTATTAAATAAAACACTATTTCTTTTTACACATATTAACAAAAATTACAAACTTTTGCAAATGTTTGTTTGCCTATTTTGATTGTTTGTTATATAATAACATAAATAAAGGAGATAAAAATATGAAAACAATAACAGTTGATGGCAACACAGCAGTTGCAATGAGTGCATATGCAACAAATGAAGCAGCCATCATTTATCCAATCACTCCAAGTTCACCAATGGCAGAAAGTTGTGACTCTTGGGCTGGGCAAAACCAAAAAAATATGTTTGGATTTCCAATGAAAATTGTTGAAATGCAAAGTGAGGCTGGTGCCGCTGGTGCACTTCACGGAAGCCTTATGGCAGGAACACTAACAACAACTTTTACCGCAAGCCAAGGCCTTCTTTTAATGATTCCAAACATGTTCAAAATTGCAGGCGAACTTCTGCCTTGCGTTTTCCATGTTTCTGCAAGAGCAATTGCAACCCACGCTCTTTCAATTTTTGGTGACCACAGCGATGTTATGGCATGCCGTCAAACAGGATTTTGCATGCTGTGCTCTAATAATGTTCAAGAAGCACACGACTTTGCAACAATTGCAATGATGGCAAGCCTAAATTCGAGTGTTCCTTTCCTTCACTTTTTTGATGGATTCAGAACTTCTCATGAAATTGCAAAAATAAGCACGCTTGACACAGAAGAAATTAAACGCCTTATGCCAATGCACAAAATATTAGAGTTTAGAGCAAGAGCTTTAAGCCCAGCACACCCAAAACAAATGGGAACAGCACAAAACCCAGATGTTTTCTTCCAAAACAGAGAAAGGGGCTCAATTTATTATGTTAACGCCTATAACGAACTTAAAAACGCCATGAAAAAATATGGTGAGTTCACTGGAAGAAAATATAAGCCATATGAATATAGTGGGTCAAAAACTGCAAAGAAAGTTATTGTTTTGATGGGAAGTGCATGTGACACAATTGAAGAAGTTATTAAAGAGCAAAAACTAAAAGATGTTGGTGTTTTAAAAGTGCGTGCTTATCGCCCATTTAATGCAAAAGACTTTTGCAAAGAAATTCCGCAAAGCTGTGAAGTTGTTACAGTTTTGGATAGAACAAAAGAAAATGGAAGCGTTGGAGAGCCACTATACCTTGATGTTGTTTCCGCTTTAATGGAAGAAAACAGAAATGTTAAAGTTTTGGGCGGAAGATATGGCCTTGGAAGCAAAGACTTCACGCCAGCAATGGCAATTGCTGTTATTGATAATTCAACTTTAACTGGGAAAAATCACTTCACTGTTGGAATTGACGACGACATCATGAAATCTTCATTAAAAGTTTTGCCATACAATCACCCATATAATGGCACAGAATGTTTGTTCTTTGGCCTTGGAAGTGATGGAACAGTTTCAGCCAACAAAAACAGCATAAAAATTATTGGCGACAACACATCGCTATATGCTCAAGGTTATTTTGTTTATGACAGCAAAAAAAGTGGGAGCATCACCATTTCTCATTTAAGATTTGGTAAGAACGAAATTTCTTCACACTATGAAATTGAAAAAGCATCTTTTGTTGCTTGTCACAATGAAAGTTTTATTGGAAAATATGACATATTGTCTCACATCAATAGCAATGGAACATTTCTTCTTAACTGTGAGTGGACAACAGAGGAACTTGAAAATCGCCTTCCAAAAGATTTTAAGAAAACTCTTTTTGAGAAAAACATTAACTTTTATATTATAAATGGAGTTAAACTTGCTCAAGAACTTGGACTAAAAGGAAAAATTTCAACCATTATGCAAAGTGCGTTCTTTTACCTAACAAACATAATTGACTATGATTTAGCAAAAGAAAAAATGAAAAAAATGGCTGAAAAATCTTATGGCAAAGCAGGCCCAGAAGTTGTTCAAAACAACTTTAAGGCAATTGACCTTGCTTCAAAAAGCCTTCAAAAAATAATCATTCCATCTTCATGGAAAAACGCTAACAACGAGCTTGAAACATATCAATCAAATGAAACAAGTGAGTTTAATGAAAACATAATAAAACCAATTGCAAAGCAACTTGGAAACAGCTTGAAAGTTTCGGCATTCTCTGCTGATGGAAGCGTTCCAACAAACACCACAAGATTTGAAAAGCGTGGAATTGCAATTTCTGTTCCAAAATGGATTAAAGAAAACTGCATTCAATGCAACATGTGTTCTTTTGTTTGCCCTCACGGAGCAATAAAGCCCGTTCTTTTAAACAAAGAAACAAAAAGACCTGAAACATTTTCTTGCATAAAAGCACAAAACACAGAAAAATATGATTTTAGAATTCAAATAAGCCCACTAGACTGCACTGGCTGTGGAAGTTGTGCGGGCATTTGCCCTAGCCTTAAAAAAGCTCTTGTTATGAGCGATGCCATAACAGAAATTAAGGAACAAAAAGAAAACTATGAGTTTGCTCAAACAATTCAAAACGACACAACAGTTTATCCAGAAGCAACGATTAAAGGCAGCCAATTTAAAGAATGTTTGTTTAAGTTCAGCGGTGCTTGTGCTGGCTGTGGAGAAACACCTTACATCAAACTTGCAACCCAACTTTTTGGTGAAAACATGGTTATTGCCAACGCAACAGGTTGTTCAAGCATTTATGGCGGTTCATTCCCAACTTGCCCATACTCACAAACAAAAGATGGATTTGGGCCAGCATGGGCAAACAGTTTGTTTGAAGACAATGCTGAATTTGGTTTTGGAATGCAATTTGCAAACAAAACTCAAAAAGATGAATTAAACACACTTATTGATGAAGCCATTGCCCTAAAATCAAAAACATCAGCCTTGTTCAAAGAATGGAAAAACACAAAAAACAATTTTGCCGAAAACAACAAGGTTGTTAAAAAACTTATTCCAGCACTTGAAAAAGAACTTTTGTCTTGTGAAAACATTGAACTAACAAATGTTTTAAACAAAATTAGTGAAAGAAGAGAAGCCTTAACTCAAAAATCTGTTTGGATTATTGGTGGAGATGGCTGGGCATATGACATTGGTTATGGTGGACTTGACCATGTTATGGCATCAAATGAAGATGTTAACATTTTGGTTTTGGACACTCAGGTTTATTCAAACACTGGCGGACAATCTTCAAAGGCAACGCCATGTGGAGCAACTGCAAAATTTGCTGAAACTGGAAAAACAACAAGCAAGAAAAGTTTGGCACTCATGGCATTAAATTATCCTAATTGTTATGTCGCTCAAGTTGCAATGGGCGCAAACATGATGCAAACAATTAACGCACTAAAAGAAGCAGAAGCACACAAAGGGCCTTCAATTGTTGTTTGTTATTCAACTTGCATCAATCAAGGAATTGACATGTCTAAGTCAATGGAAGAAATGAAAAAGGCAGTTAACAGTGGTTATTGGCATCTGTTTAGATATAATCCAGAAACGCAAAAATTAACTCTTGATAGCCCTCAAAATCCAACTGGTGATTACATGGAATTTGTTCAAGGCGAGCGAAGATATAAGAGTTTAATGCAAAAAATGCCAGAGCACGCCCAAGAACTTTTGGAAAAAGCCAAAAAAGATAATGATTTGTTATTACAAAAACTTATTCTTCTATCTCAATCAAAAAAAGAATAAAATAAAAAAGTGTGTTATTTTTAGCACACTTTTTTTATGAAAAAACAAAGCAAAATGTGGAAAAGTGGAAAAAGTTTTGTTTAAAAGTTTGTTTTTTACTATTAAAAACACAAAAAATATGTTAAACTTTTTTTGAGGTGCAAAATGAATTTAGTAAAAACGCATTGGTTAAAAAAAGATGGAGAAGAATTTTTAGCATATCTAAAAACACTTTCAAAGGGTGAAGAAAAAGCTTTGTGGGAAAAGAGAATTGCAAACACAAATTTAAAATGTTTGGCTGTTCCATCTGTTAACATAAAAAGCATTTCAAATCAAATTGCAAAAGGCAATTTTTTGGAATTCTTGGACCTTTGGCTATGGGATAATTTGTCTGTTACATTTGTTAACGCAAACCTTATTTGCAAAATATCAAACTTTGAAACTTTCAAAAAATATTTAGAAAAATATGCAAACTGTTGCGACAACTGGGCAAGCACAGATTCTTTGAAATTTAAAATCACAGACAAAAACAAATTTGAGTTTTTTAGCCTTGCAAAAACTTATGTTAAATCAAACAAAACTTTTGTTAAAAGAATTGGGCTTTTAATTTGTTTAAAGCTTTTAAAGTTTGATGACTTCACGCAAGATATTTTAAATATTTCAAACTCATTTTTTAATGAACAAGAATATTATGTTAACATGATGAATGCTTGGCTTGTTTGTGAAAGTTTTGTTAAACACCGAGATGAAACGCTTAACTTACTTAAAAAGAAATGCCTTAACAAATTCACTCAAAACAAAGCAATTTCAAAGTGCCATGATAGTTTTAGAGTGCCAAAAGAAGACAAAGAACTTTTAAAAACTTTGCGAATATAAAATTATAAAAAAAATCCTATGGTCCATAGGATTTTTTTGTTTATTTTAAATATTTTAATAAATCTGGCAAAACTTCTTCTCTTTTTTCGTTTGCCTCAATCATAAATTTCTTAAAGTTTGTGTCAAAACTGATTGGCTCTTCTCTTGCCATGTTTAAAAGAGTTATATCCATTCTTGGGTTATAAAGCCCTGCAAATGTTTGAACAATAAAGTAAGCAAGATCACTATCGTTAACATCATAACGCTTTTGCATATAATCTAGGTCTATGTCACTTTCAT
>CAMPBB010000041.1 GCA_946635125.1 uncultured Clostridia bacterium | reverse complement strand
TTTGGTTCATCTTTTGGCTTTAAAAACACTTTTTGAATTTTGCTTTGACTTACATAAAAAATAAACTCAATGTAATGCTCTTCTTCCATCACATGGTTAACACGGGCATAAACTTTTCCATCTTTCACCTCAACTTGAGGGACATGCTTTTCAAAAGCCGCATCAACAGAATTCGGCTTTAACAAAATCATTTGCTCTCCGCAACATTTTATTCCACAATTTTGGCATGAGCAATCTTTTATCATTTCAACGAGTGCACCACATTTCGTGCATTTTTTTAACAATAATTCCATAATTTTTTCCCCTTTATTTTTTGTTTTGAAATCTAAAAATGTTTGTTATATTCTTCATTTTGTTTTTTTGCAATTTTATGCTTATAAAAAGCACCTAGTTCATCTTTTGCCCTAAATTTGTCATCATCAAAACACTTTTCTTCAAAAGTTACGGTTGCATTAAAATATCTGTCATCAAAAAATCTTCCTTGAAAACTTTTGAGCCTTGACAAAGCATATTTGTTTGCATCTCTTTCAACTGGTTGCATGGCGTAAAATGAATATTCGTCGTTTGCGCCATTTATGTAACCCACAAAATTTTTCTTCCACTTTCTTGCCCTTGAAAAAATTCCCAGTTCTTTTCCACTAAAACAAACATTATGCTGAAAAGCGTGCCTGCCTTCGTGAAATAGAGTGAACATCCCGTCAAACCTTAAATAATCTTCGTCAATGAACATTTTGTTTAGAAAAATCACATTTTTTTCTGGAACAAACTGCCCTTTTAAATGCTCGTCCATTTCCTTAAAAATAACTTGAGCAACTGGGCGGTTTAACTTTCTTGCTTGAATCATTTCAAGTTTTTGAAAAGTGTAGGCACGGTCTGTTAGTGAAAGTTTATCCCACTTTCGAAACTTAAATTTGTTGTAAGTTAAAAAATCAAAAAGCATTTTCTCATCCTTTTAAGGTTAAAAACATTTTTAAATTGCAAAAAGTTTTAACGCCTATATGTTACCAAATTTTTTAAAAAATTTCAACTAAAACAAAAAACATAAAATTTTTTGCGATATTTTTGTTAAAATTTTGCTTTTCACTTGAAAAAATATGTAATATATGATAATATACTTTTATATTATTTTGAGGTGAAAAAATGGAAAGAACATACATTATGCTAAAACCTGATGCAATCAGAAGAAATCTTGTCGGAGAAATTATTGGAAGAATTGAGAAAAAGGGTTACAAAATCACAAACATGAAAATGTTCACACTTAATGACCAAATCTTAAAAGAACACTATGCTCACATTGCTGACCGCCCATTCTTCCCAGAAGTTTGTGCTTACATGACAAGTGGTCCAGTTATTGGAATGATTGTTGAAGGCGAAAATGTTATTAAAGGAATGCGTCAAATGATGGGACAAACAAAATATTTAGATGCGCCAATGGGAACAATTCGTGGAGATTATTCTTGCAACGACCGTGAAAACTTAATTCATGGAAGCGATGCACCTGAAACAGCAGAAATTGAAATTAAAAGATTTTTTGGAAATGTTTAAAAAAAAGTTTGTGGGAATCACAAACTTTTTTGTTTTAAAAATAAATCAAAGTCACTCATTTTTAAAACTTTTTCAGCATAATATTTTTGTATGCTAAAACTAATTGTAAGTCTGGGACCAATTTTTTGTGTTGCACTTTGCTCAATTATTCCAGAACTTGAAAACACCATTTCAATTCCACTAGGGGCAGATATTTCACTTTTTGGAAACAAAACTTTGAGTTTGTTTCAAAGTTTTTTGATAACCTTTTTAACAAGCACTTTGTTTGGAATTATTTTAACAATCATTTTTCACTTTTTGCTTAAATCGAAAAAACCTAAAAAACTAATTCAAAAATTAAGCTTAGTTTTAAAAAAGCCCTTAAACAAAATTGCAAGTTTGTCAAAGTTTAAAAAAATTGTTATGTGCATTGTTTTCACAATTTTGCCAATTCCGCTTGCTGGTGTTTATGGCACACCAATTCTTTGTGCTTTGTTAAGATTAAAACTTTTTGAAAGCATTTTGTGTTTTGTTGTTGGAAATCTTTTGGACTGCCTTTTGGTTCTTTTAACCTGTTTTGCATTAAAAACATATATATCACTTTTCCTAACAATTATGCTCATAATAATTCTTCTTTCAATAATTTATCAAATAATTAGTTTTATTTTCAAAAAAACAACAAAAAATAAGGCAAAAAACACACAATAATCGTTTTTTTCTTGCCAAATTTTTGCATTTATTATAAAATAAACCTATAACAAATTGTGGAGGAACACATGAAAAGACAAGATTACAACATAAAAGATGCTGGCGTTACTTACATTTGGGCACTTCTTATTCCAATTATTGTTTCGTTTATCATTTCTGTTTTTATTAGCAGGTCACCAAAAGACGAAAGTGGACATTTTTTAATTTTTCAAGAAGTTTGGTTTGTTTGCGTTTTGCAAATTATTAGTGCTCTTATTTTGGCTAGTATATATTTTTTCCACACAAAGAAAAACAACATTTCATATAACGCTTGCAAAATTGCAAAAAAGACAAATGTGTGGAATGTTTTAATTTGTGTTGTGCTTGGCATTTCACTCTGTTTTTTGACCGACAAGTTTATCACAATGATTGCCATTGGGCTCGACAAAATTGGAATTAACATTAACTCATCAATGAATGTTCCTTTGTCGTCATTTGGCTACTATGTTCTTTCACTGTTTATGATTGCCCTTCTTCCAGCACTCACTGAAGAACTTTTGTATCGTGGAGTTGTTTTGAATGGCCTTAGAAGTTTGGGGAAATGGCCAGCAATTCTTTTGTCTTCACTTGCCTTTTGTTTGATGCACGGAAATGTTGCACAATTCCCTTACACATTTTTACTTGGAGTTGTTTTGGGTTATGTTATGTTTGAAACTTCAAATCTTGTTTTATGCTTTGTTATTCACTTCTTAAACAACGCAACCGTTTTAACTCAAATGTATGTCACCCAAACAAGCGAATTGCCAACACTTAACACAACATATGTTTTGGAAGCAGTTTTGTTCTTTGTTTTGGCAATTGGAATTGTTGTGTTGGCATTTTGGCTTTTAAATGTTATAAAGAAAAAACAAGAAGCAAAAAATGGTTTAAGCAAAGAAACAAAACTTGAAAGTGAAAACACAAAAACATTAACAATTGGCAGTGAAGCAAAAGCAAAAAACAGCAAGTTAAGCCAATTTATTCAAAATTCAAACAAAGAAGAAAAGAACGATGAAAAAGTGGAAAAATCATCTCAAACAAAACAAAGTCACCTAAGAGAATTATCTTTTCTGTTTGTTGGGTATGTTGTTGCTGTTATTTTAACAATTGTTGCTTTATTATAATGGAGAATTATGGAAAACTTAAATAAAAAAAATAATTATGCTTTTTATGGTGGTCTTATATATTTTATTATCTTAATAACTTTTTTGGGAATAAAAGTTTGCGCATATTTTGGGCTCACAAATTTTTATGGTGCAGACATTATTTTTAAGATTGTTGTTCAAATTGGTCTTATGTTTGTTGTTCCAGTTTGTTTATATAAAATAATTTTTAAGAAATCATTTAAACAAACATTTTTAAACTTTGGATTTAAAAAAGTCAGTTTCACAACAATCTGGGTTTCTGTTGTTGCTGGATTTTTTATGTTCATGCTTGTTAACTATTTTAGTTCAGTTTGGTCCGCCCTTCTTGAACTGATTGGTTACAAATTTTCTGCTGGAACAGGTTCTTTTTCTGTTTTGGATTTTGTTTTAAACATTTTGTTTATTGGAATTCTTCCTGCCATTTGTGAAGAAACAACTCATCGTGGGCTTGTGTTAAGCACAACCAAACACAATGGTGCAATTAGAGCAATTGTGTTAACTGGATTCTTGTTTGGACTTATGCACTTAAACATTGTTCAATTTGGATATGCAAGCCTTGTTGGAATGCTTTTGTGTGTTGTAACTTTGATTTCAAGAAGCATTGTTCCAGCAATGATTATGCACTTTACAAACAACTTTTTGAGCGTTTTCATAACTTTCAGTCAAAACAGCACTTGGCTTAAAAGCAACATTGTTGACTTCTTGCTCTCCGCTTTTTCTTCTCAAAGTTTTATTTTAACAGCTGTTATGAGAATTTTGATTGTTACGCTTTGCCTATATGGAATTGTTTGGGCAATTTCAAAACTATTTAAAGAAGGAAAAAAATTAGATTACTTAAACTTTAAGAAAAACTTACAAAATGAAATTAAGAAAAACGGACTTGAAAACGAAATTGACATAAATAATGATGCTGTTGTTTTGGGGCTATATCGTGAAGTTAACATGCTTAACCTTGAAAAGCAACTTTCAGAACAAAAAATTTCGTTTAGAGAAATTTTGTCGGGCGGATTAAAAAATGCAACCGAACTTGTTTTATCTGAAAAAATGACTGCACCAAAAAAAGCAAACAAAAAAGATTACATCTTTTATTATCTTGCTCTGTTCTTTGGGTCAGTTGGAACAATTTTAACTCTTATTTTGGGACTAATATAAAATATAAAGCAAACTTTGAACAAAAAGTTTGCTTTTTTTAAACAAAAAATAACTATTTATTTTTGTTTGCATTTTTTTAAAGCATTTTGTATAATATAAATATAAAAATAAATGAGGGTTTTGTTTATGTTTAATCTTTTAAGTAACACAATGAGTGTTGTTTCAAACATTATGCACTACATTTTGATTGCAACAATTGTTTTGGGCTGTTTGCTTGTTTTATTCCTAACAATTTTAATTATTAAAAGACTAAAATATAACAGAGAAATGAAAAAAAATAAAATCATTAGAGACAAACTCATAAGAAACGAAGATATTGATGATGAAAAAACACCATAAAATTGGTGTTTTTCTTATTTTATTTTTTTATTTTGTTTGCCTAATTAAAAATTTATTGCTATAATAAAAGTAAAATAAGAAAAGGAGGTATGTATGAAACAAGAAAAAGTTGCGGAATTTGAAAGCATTGACGAAGTTATAAGTGAAATCAAAAAACAAAAACCCAACTTAAAGCAAAAACTTGAATGGAGGGAGGCGCTCCTAAACAGCCTAACACTAGAACATTTGGCTACCCACTTTTTAGACTTTTTCAAACTTGGAATTTTTTCACAAAAAGATTCCAAACAAATTTTTGGAACTGCTCTAAAAACAAGCAACAAGCATGCCATGAAAGTTATAACAACATTCTCTGCAGATTTGTTGAAAGCAAAGGCAATTGATTTTTCTCTTTGCCAAAAAATTGTTAAAGAATATATTCAAAATTATTCAAACACAATTGATTTTTGTCAAGACGAAATTTCTCCTGAAACCATTGCAAAACTTTTCAAAGCAAAACTTTTAACAAAAGAGGAAGTTGTTGACTGGGCAAACATAAAAATGTCTTACATGGACCCTAGGTATGCTCGAAGCATTTTGTATGCACTACTTTCAAGTGGTGTGAACTTAATTTCCAACAAAGAATGGGAATTTATTGTTGATGATGTCTTCTCATCTCGTGACATTGGACAGATGACCAGACTCATCTCTGGACTTGCTGGAACAAAATACATAAATGAAGACTTAGTGGAAGAATATTACAACACTCTTCTGTTCACTGGTCAAACAAGTGATTTTGTTTATGCAATCAACGAACTGGA
>CAMPBB010000040.1 GCA_946635125.1 uncultured Clostridia bacterium | reverse complement strand
TTCATGAGCGACATTACTTTCATGGAAAACGGAAACATTTATCACCAAGATTATGTTCGTGGAAATCCACAGAACCCATTAACAATTGTTGGAAAAACAAAAGAAACTGGAACAAAAGTCACATTTTTGCCAGACCCAGAAATTTTTGAAACAGTTGATTTTAACTATGACACTTTAAAGGCTCGTTTTAAAGAAATTGCTTTCTTAAACAAAGGGCTAACAATTTCTTGTGAAGACAAGCGTGAAGGAAGAGAAGCAAAAGATGTTTTCCACTTTGAAGGTGGAATTGTTGAGTTTGTTGACTTTTTAAACCGTGGGAGAGAAGTTGTTTTTCCAAAATCACTTTACATCAACAAACAAGAAGGCGACCAAATTGTTGAAATTTGTTTTCAATATAATGATGGATATAGTGAAGTTATTCACGCTTATGCAAACAACATTAACACAGAAGAAGGTGGAACTCACTTAACTGGATTTAAAAACGCTCTAACAAAAATCATTAACGACTATGGGCAAAAGAACAAAATCTTGAAAGAAACAGAAAAACTTAGTGGAGAAGATGTTAGAGAAGGAATTTGTGCAATTATTTCAGTAAAACTAACCGAGCCTCAATTTGAAGGTCAAACAAAAACAAAACTTGGAAACTCTTCAATGAGATTTTTTGTTGAAAAAGTTATGCAAGAAGAGTTTGGTGCATTTTTGGAAGAAAACCCACAAGTTGCTCGTGAACTTGTTTTAAAATGCGTGACTGCTCAAAGAGCAAGAGATGCGGCACGCTCAGCAAGAGAACTCACAAGAAGAAAAGGAATTTTGGAAACAAGCACTCTTCCAGGAAAACTTGCCGACTGCACCAGCAAAGATAGAAACGAATGTGAAATTTTCCTTGTTGAGGGAGATAGTGCTGGTGGAACAGCAAAACAAGGAAGAAACAGAAAGTTCCAAGCAATCTTGCCTCTTCGTGGAAAGATTTTGAATGTTGAAAAGGCAAGACTTCCAAGGATTTTGGAAAACCAAGAAATTAAAACAATGATAACAGCGTTTGGTTGTGGAATTAGTGAAGAATTTGACATCTCAAAACTTAGGTATGACAAAATTATTTGTATGACCGATGCCGATGTTGATGGAAGCCACATTAGAATTTTGATGCTCACATTCTTCTTTAGATTCATGCGTCCTCTTATTGAACAAGGGCATGTTTACATTGCTCAACCACCACTATATAAAGTTGTTCGTTCAGGGGTTACAAGATATTTTTATGATGATGCAGCACTGGAAAAATATTTTTCAGAGTTTGGAAGAAAAGGAATTGAACTTCAAAGATATAAAGGTCTTGGTGAAATGAACGCTGACCAACTTTGGACAACAACCATGGACCCAAAAACAAGAACAATGCTTCAAGTTACCATGGAAGATGCTTTTGAAGCAGACCAAATCTTTACAACACTCATGGGAGATTTGCCAGAACTTAGGCGTGAATTTATTGAACAAAACGCAACTCTAATTAAAGAACTTGATGTTTAACACAAAAGGAAAAATTTTTTATGCCAAATGAAAATCAGCAAAAAGAAATAGAAAAAATCTTTAATGACCCAAAATATCAAAAGAATTTCAGGTTGTTTCCAGAATTTGTGGAAATTGCAAAGTTCTTGGCAGAAGATTATGGAAATCTTGTTGATGTTCCAAAAATTTTGAAGAACACAAAAATAAAAGTTTTTGGAAGGTCTGCAAACATTGGAGCATTGCAAGAACAAAACAATGTGGCAACAACTTCTGCTTTGGGGCTTTCAAATTCTGTGATGAACGAAAAATTAAATGTTGCTTACAAAGAAAGAACAATTTACATTAACCAAAATTATGACGACCGCAACAATTTTGACTTTGAAGATTTTTCTGCTCTTTATGGAACACACAAAGTTTTTAAAAGAGGGAAAAAAGACCCACTTGCATTTTTGCAAAATGAAGAGCAAGAAGCACAAGAAAACCTTGAAAGCGGAAAAATTGTTATCAAATTAGACCCACTTGCTGGATGTGAGTTTGATAGGCTTAGAAGAGAAGAAGTGACTTCTGGAAACAAAATTTTGGAACAAAGACTTTTTAACACAGTTGACAGAAAAGAACTGCGTCATTACAAAAAAACTCACAAAGATATTGCAAACATGAGTTACAAACAACAAACAAAGCTGTTCTATAAACCGCAAATTAGGGTTAAAGAAGAACTTTTAAGAGAAGAACTAAAAAATTTTTTTGAAGGCAACTTTGAAAGCGAAAACAAAAAAGTAGAAAAACAAGATTTGTTTGAAGAAAAAGCAACACTTTGCCATGAGTTTTTGCACTCACTCACAAAAAGACGAGGAACATATTGGGGTGGGGTTAGCACCAATTCAAAATATTATCTTCATGAAGGAATGACCGAGTTCTTAACAGTTAAAACAATGAAAAAACATGAAAGTTTTTTTAAGGACAAAACGCATGAGATAAAAGTTTTTGAACCATATGAACACTTTGTTTATTACGCAAAAATGATGGAATGCATTTTCCCAAATGCGGTAACAGATTTATATTTTAATGGAAAGGAAGCAACAGAAAAATATAAGCACAAAGATTTTTGTTTGGAAAAAATGATTGATGACTTTTCATCAATTCAAATCATGTCTGACCTAGACACAAATTATGAAAAAGACAAAATTGAACAAGAAGCACGCAAACTTTTGAAAGTTTTAACAAGACAAAACTCTGATGTTAAAAAATTGCTTGATAAAAAAATTATAACAAAACAATCTTTTGACAATTATTTGTCTTTAACTCAAAAGTGTTACAACAAAACATTACATGAATCAAAAGTTGTGTTGCCACATGAGTTTGAACATAATGAAATATTAACAAAATAATATATTTAAAAGGAGGAGAGAAAAGTGACTGAACAAGAATTACAAAAAAACATGGAAGAAATTGAAAAACTTGCAAACAGCAAAAAAATTCAAAGTCAATTTAGCATAATGCTTCCTGAATATGTGGAAATTGCAAAACTCATTTTAAAGCGTTATCAAATTGAGAACATTCCAACAGTGATGGCAAACACTTATTTAAGGCCATTTAAAACTCGTGACAGAAAAGATGTTTTGGAAAGAGATAAGTTAATTGGCGGGTTTCATCAGAATTTTTTTAGAAAGAACACATTGCACAGAATTTCAATCAACCCTTACGATCATAACAAAGAATATTCTTTGGAATATTTGGGAAATGTTGATGAAGAATCTTTGGCAAAAATTCAGTTACAAGTTTCCTCCGAAGAAGACTTGTCAAAAGAAGATTTGTTAAAGGCTGGAAAAACCACAAAACTTGTTGACAAAATTGATAATGAAATTTTTGCAGAAGGATTTTTGGCTCTTGAAAATGGTTTGCCTCCAACACAAAAAGAAAGCTGGTTTAAAGAGCACACACCAAAAACAACTCTAACTCATGAAATGTTTCACTCTTTTGCAAAAATTGAATTTTTTAAAACAACAGAGCAAAATGAAAACGATTTTGCACCAATACAAAGAAAAAGAGATGGAAAAAATTTTTATTCAATAAATTTTAAAAAGGGTGGAAGCAAAAACATTGACCTTCATGAAGGAATGACCGAGTTTTTAACAAAACAGCTGGTTAGTTATAATGGAAGTTTTTATGGATATGATAGTTTGGAAAAATATAATCCATCATATGCCCCATTTGTTTCTTATGTTGCAAACATTGAAAGAATTTTTCCAGGTGCTGTTCAAGATGTTTACTTTAATGGCTCAGCAAAAATTGGGGAATATAAAAATGAATTTACTTCATTAAAAGAATTGTTTGAAGATTTTGAAACAATGGACGCAATTTTAAATGACTTAAACAAGAAAGCAAAAGAGCCACACAGCTTGATAAAAAGTGACTTAAAAGATTTTGAAAAAGTTCAAATAATATACAAAAAGCAACAAAATCTGTTTGACAAACTTTTGAGTGAAAAAATGATACAACAAGAAGTGTGCGATTATTTAAAAAACAATTTAAGAGAATTTGTGATTATGTCTGTTTTGGAATCAAAATACAACAAGATAAAAATATTTGAAAATGATTCAAAAGAATTGCAAATTGATGCCGGCATGGATTTGAAGTTTGTTTTGGAAAAGAACAAGTTAACAGAAAAAGAAATTGTTAACGGAAAACCACTAAAAGAATTGTTTAGGCAAGTTGAAATAACAAAAGGCAACCTAAAACTCTTGGCTTTAACAAAAATCAAAAGCCCATCAGATTTAACACTGGACACATTTTTGGTCACAAAGGAAAAATCGTTTTCACTTTTACCCATAAAAGATGAAAAGATGTTTGACAAAACAATGTTTGGTGATGTTATTATTTTGAAAGATGGAACACTTGGGTTTACAAAAAATTTTGCCGATTTAAAACTGAATGGTTATAATGTGGATAATGCAATCAAGCTTAGTGTTAAAGATGGAGTTTTAAACATTATTCCAAATTCATTTTATGATGATGAATTTAAAGAAAAAACAATTTTTGATGTGTGTCAAAAAGAAAAACTTTGTGAGCCAGATTTTGAAACAGAGTTTTTGGCAACCCCAGCACAAACGGTTGGGATTTTGAACACTTTAAAAGTTTTGGGACTAGATTTAATGGACTCTTTTGTTGCACCAAATGTTGCGTTTAATGAAAGCGTTATGGATAAATATTTTTTACTTGAAGAGAAAAATCTTCTAGAAAAACAAAAAGAACAAGAAATAAAGAAAGATTTGTTGCAAAAAGTTGTTTCAAAAAGTTGTGGAACAAACGATAATGGAAAAGAATTTAAATAACACAATTATTATCAAAAATCAGTTTAACAAATTGATAAACAAATAAAAGGAAGGAAATTTTAAAATGGAAGACGGAAAAGAAACAATAATGGATAAGGATAGCCAAATCATAAAAGTGCCAATTGTTAGTGAAATGAAAAAAAGTTTCATAGCTTATGCCATGGCAGTTAATGTGTCGAGAGCTATTCCAGATGTTAGAGATGGATTAAAGCCAGTTCATAGGCGTATTTTATATTCAATGGGAGAATTAAATCTTTTTGCCGACAAGCCTTACAGAAAGTGTGCAAGAATTGTTGGTGATGTTTTGGGTAAATATCACCCACATGGTGACACGGCTGTTTATGAAGCTTTGGTTAGATTTGCTCAAGACTTCACACTTCGTGCGCCACTTGTTGATGGTCACGGAAACTTTGGGTCTGTTGATGGTGACCCAGCTGCCGCCATGCGTTACACAGAGGCAAGGCTTTCAAAAATTGCTGGTGAAATGCTTAGGGATTTGGATAAAGACAGCGTTGATTTTGCTCCAAACTTTGATGACACTTTAATGCAACCTGTTGTTCTTCCTGCAAGATTTCCAAACCTTTTGGTAAACGGAGCAGATGGAATTGCGGTTGGAATGGCAACAGCAATTCCAACACATAACTTGGGAGAAGTTATTGATGGAGTTGTTGCCTTAATTAACAACCCAGACATCACAATTGACGAACTTATGGATTACATAAAAGCACCAGACTATCCAACTGGTGGAATCATTATGGGTAGAATGGGAATTCGTCAAGCCTACAAAACTGGTCACGGAAAAATTGTTGTTCGTGGAAAATGTGAAATTGAAGAAGATGACAAAGAGCGTTTCCACATTGTTATAACAGAAATTC
>CAMPBB010000039.1 GCA_946635125.1 uncultured Clostridia bacterium | reverse complement strand
GAAGAGCAATTGTTAACCTTTTGCAAGTTGAACAAGATGAAAAAGTTAATGCAATCATTTGCAGAACAGAAAGCATGGACACAGAAAAGTTATATCTTGTTATGGCAACAAAGAAGGGTTACATTAAGAAAACTTTGTTTAGTGAATTTGACAACATTAGGCAAGTTGGAAAGAAAGCAATCATTTTGGATGACGATGATGAACTTATTTCTGTTCAAGTTAGTGACGGAAACCAAGACATTTTGATTTGTTCAAGTGCAGGAAGATGTATGCGCTTTGGTGAAAGTGATGTTAGAGCAAGTGGAAGAGTTTCTCGTGGTGTTCACGCAATGAAACTTTTGGGTGACGCAACTCTTGTTGACATGAGTGTTGTTAGACCTGGAACACAAATGCTAACAGTAACCGAACTTGGATTTGGAAAGAGAACACCTGTTGATGGATATAGAAAACAAACTCGTGGCGGACTTGGAGTTAGTGCTGGTGGCTTTGGTGAAAAAACAGGAAAAGTTGTTGCTTTGAAACAAATCAACGAAGGAGACGACATTTTGCTTATTTCAAACACTGGTGTTGGAATTAGAATTAGTTCAAATTCAATAAGACTTTTGTCTAGAACAGCAACTGGCGTTAAGATGATGAGATTAAAATCAGGAAACTTCGTTTCTTCTGTTGCTGTGATGGAACCAGACGAAAACGACAAACCAGTTGATGTGAATGAAGTTGCAAAAGAAGTTCAAAAAATTGAAGAAGAGGTTGAAGGTGTGATGGTTGCAGAGCATCGAATTGAAAACAAATATGACGATGTTGTTGTTCCAACATTAGACCTTGATGATGACCTAGACATGGAACCAGAAGAGCCACAACAAGAAGATGATGGGGAAATATAAATGAACACAAAAAAACAAAAATATGACGAGGCATTTTACAAAAAGCTTCAGGAGGGAATAAAAAGAGTTTTTGATAAGTTTGAAACAACTTTTGAAACAAAAGTTGCTTTAAACTCTTTGTTTGAAAACATTTCAGGCATTTTTGAAAACCCACAAAGTTCAAATTATGATTTAAACAAAATCTTAAAAGGGAATGAATTTTTTAGCACAGTTAAAGAATTTCCGCAAGAGGGATTAAAGTTTTTTGTTGAATTTATTTCTTATCCAAAAGCTTTGGGCGGAATGATTTTGGCGGTGTCAACCATAAAATTTGATGAAGTTTTGCCAATCGACGCTTCACTTTTTGCCTTAAAGGAGGAAATGGTTGAAAAAATTCTTTAAAACTGAAGATGATTACAAAGTGTTTTATGATTTTTGTGCTGTGAAAGATTCAAACATCTGTTTGTTTTTGGTGCACGGAATGTGTGAACATCACGGCAGATATAAGTCATTCATTCAAAAACTTCACAAAAGCGGAATTTCAACAATTGCAATAGACCTTCGAGGTCATGGATTAAGTTCGGGCAGGCGTGGAGACATTGTTTCAATTGAAAAGTGCATGAAAGATGTTTTTGATATTGTAAATGCTGTAAAAAAAGAACATGAGTTTTTGAAAACTGGAATTTTTGGGCACTCAATTGGTGGAGAAATCTCACTTTTAGCGTGCTCGCAATGGCCCAAATTGTTTGATTTTTGCGTTGTAACAAATCCAGTTGTGTATTTGCCTGAAAAAGTTAATTTCCTCAAATTTTTGCCATTTAAAAACAATCCTTTAATTTCAGTGAAGAAGTCTGTTAGTGAAACGCCTCAAATGCTTGAAAAAAGCCTTAAAGACCCGCTGGCTGCAAATGTGTTTAACCTAAGAACAGCAAATCAAGTATTTTTTAAAGGGGTTAAGCTGTTAAAAGAAATTCGCCAGCGCCTTAAGTGCCCAATTCTTCTTTGTCGTGGCGGAAAAGACACTCTTTTAACAAACACGCAAGAGTTTGAAGAATTTTTGTCTAGCATAAAATCTAAGAAAAAAGATTATTATTTTTATGAAAAAGCAAATCACAGAATTGTTCAAAACGCAGGTTCTGGAAAACACATTGAAGACATTATTTTGTGGATTAAAAAGTTAATTAAAACAAACTAAAAAACAATTGTAATTTTCAAGTTTGCAAACAAAAAAAGATGGATATTTCCCATCTTTTTTTGTTTCAAAACAAATTATTTCCCATCGTTATAATAAAGGATTCCAACAGTGTTTGGTCCGCAGTGACTTGAAACTGTTGAACCAGCACGGGTTATTAAAACTTCTTTAAAAATTGGTTTAATTTTGTTATAAATTGCTTTAACAAGGCTTTCGTCAAGAGTTGAATATGTTAAGAAGCATCTAGACTTGTCTGGTGTGTTGAATTTTCCCAAAATGTAGTCAACATAACGAATAACAACATCATCAAACTTTCCTCTTGGTTTAGACTCAACATCCATGCCACCATTTCGAAGGGCAATAATTGGCTTAATCTTTAACAAGTTTGCTCCAAACATTGCAAGCCTTGAGCATCTTCCGCCTTTATATAAATATTTTAGCGTGTTAATAACAAAAGATGCTTGAACAGAGTTTTTGCGTTCCTCAACTTTTTCACAAATTTGCTTTGGCTCAACTCCTTTTTCAGCAAGTTCATGAGCATAAATCATTTGAAGTCCAATTGCGGTTGAAAGTGTTTGACTATCAATAACAAAAACTTTTCCGTCAAAATTTTCGCTTGCTGTTTTTGCGTTTTGGCAGAGTGAAGAAAGTTTTGATGAAAGAGAAAAGTGAATGATTGCATCGCATTTTTCTTCTTTGAAAACTTTTTCAAAAAATTCTTTAAATTCACTTGGGTTTATTGATGCTGTTTTTGGAAGTGTTTTTGAATTTTCACACATTTCAAACAATTTGTCAGATGTGATGTTAACACCATCTTCATATTCATTGTCTTCAAACATAACCTTAACAGGGAGTGTTGTGAAATTATATTTTTTTCTTATCTCTTCTGTTAAGTCGCTTGTGCTATCTGATGTTATTTTTATTTTCATGTCAAAATCTCCTTTTTGTTTTTTGCAAAAAAATGCGATAAAAAATAATAAAAAATCAAAAATTTTATGTATTTTTTGTTAATACGGCTTAATTTTAACAAAATTTTTTAATTTTAGCAACTAAAAAAGGTGAATGTTGAGCCAAGATTTTTAATTGTTTGTTTTTTGCTGTGGTGTTTTAAATTGGTTTTTTATTTTTTAATATATTGACTTTTTTGTTATTTGTGATATACTTAATAAAGTAAAAAGAAGTTTTAAAGGAGGCACTTTAATGAGTGTTTTTGCAAATATTGTAAAGAAAATTAAAAAGGAAAAACGCATGACTAATGTTGCTGAAAAAGAACAGCAAACAAAAAGCGTAAAAAATGTTCAAGACGGCAAAATGTTCAACTTGAATTCTGTTTTTTGGGTTTTTGTTGAAAAAAAAGTTGAAGATGGTTTTAATGTTTTAGGGATTCCTCTTTTTTATGATGCTAATAGCAAACAATTTTCTCATGTTTTAAGTGGAAAAACTTTTGACATGCAAGATATAACAAAGGGTGATGCTCTTTTTAAGACAAGAGAAGAAAGTTGTGATGTTTGTGTGTTTGGTGTTCGAGATGGTGTTGAGTATAGAAATTTTAGACTTATTAACAGTGGGGAAGAGCTTAATCTTTCAAAACAAGACAGAGTTAGTTCATACAACCCAAACTCACCAGCACTTTTAAAATTGTTTTCAAAGAGTTTTTATGAAACAAAATATGGAGAACTCTTTGAAGAAACAAAGGCCGGGCCAAGGTTAAAAGAAGATGCTCTTGTAAGTCAGAAAGACATTGAGAAAATAAATGCAGAAGTTGAAAAAACATACAAACAAGAAAGAAATGGCCAAATTGAGTTTGAAAGCAGATTAAGGTTAATTTAAACATTTAAAACAAGCACATTTTGTGTTTGTTTTTTGTTTTGTTTAAAAAATTGCAAAAGGCTGCTTGTGTTTATTTTGCTTGACAAAATATAAAAAAATGTGTTAGTCTTAATATTAGCTTAAAAGCGTTTTAAATGGAAAACATTAAAAGGAAAAAATTATGGATATAGCAAAAGTTTTAGCTCAAAAATTTGACATTAAAGAAAGTTATTCACAAAACATTATTTCTCTTCTTGATGAAGGGTGCACAATTCCATTCATTTCTCGTTATCGAAAAGAAATGCATGGAAGCCAAGATGACCAAACAATTCGTGAGTTTTCAGACAGTTTAAACCAACTTCGAAGTTTGGAAAAAAGAAAAGAAGAAGTTATCAAACTTTTAACAGAACAAGGCAACTTAACTGATGAACTCAAAAAGCAAATTGACGACGCAATCACAGTAACTGAAGTGGAAGATATTTATCGTCCATTTAGGCCAAAGAGAAAAACAAGAGCATCTGTTGCAATTGCTGCTGGCTTAAAGCCTCTTGCTGACGCAATCTTCATGCAAAGCAAAGATTTTAACATGCAAGAAGAGGCAAAGAAATATATCGACAAAGAAAAGGGAATTGAAACAGTTGAACAAGCATTGCAAGGAGCAAGTGACATTATTGCCGAATTTGTTGCGGACTCAAAAGAGGCAAGAGATGCAATTCGTGACATTTATTGGAGTTTTTCAAAACTAAGTGCAGAATGGAAAGAAGAAAAAGATGAGAAAAAGGTTTATGAGACTTACAAAGATTACACTGAAGCAATAAACAAAATTCCATCACACAGAATTTTGGCTCTAAATCGTGGAGAAAAAGAGGGGGCTTTGAAAGTTGAATTTTGCATGAGCCCAGAAGACATTGCTTATGCCGTTAACACTTTGTCAAAAGAGTTTGTTAAAAGTGCAAAAAGAGCAAATTTAGACCTTTTCAAAACTGCGGGACTAGTTGAAGAAAAAGAAGAAAAAGCAGATGAAAAAGGCAAAAAAGACGACAAGCAAAAAGAGAAAAAGAGCCCAGCCATTTCAATTGTGAAAGGTGTTAACATTTTGCGTGAACACATCAAGTCTTCTCGTGAAGAACTGAACTTGACCGACTTTGTTTTTGATGCTGTTATGGACGGTTTTTCAAGGCTTTTGGCTCCTTCTGTTGAAACAGAACTTCGAGGCGTTTTAACAGATAACGCAAACGAGCAAGCAATTAAGATGTTTGAAAACAACTTGGAACCACTTCTTCTTCAACCACCACTAAAAGGCAAAACAATTCTTGCGGTTGACCCAGCATATCGAACAGGTTGCAAGATTGCGGTTATTGACTCAAATGGAAATGTTTTGGATAAAGCTGTTGTTTATCCAACCCCTCCACAAAACAAAACAGAAGAAGCAAAGGTTGAACTCAAAAATCTTATTTATCGTCACCATGTTAACGCCATTGCTGTTGGAAATGGAACAGCAAGCAAAGAGGCTGAAATTTTTGTTGCTGATTTAATTAAGGGGCTTGACACCCCTGTTCAATACGCAATTGTTAACGAGGCTGGTGCCAGTGTTTATTCAGCGTCAAAACTTGGGGCAGAAGAGTTTCCAAAATATGATGTTACCATAAGGTCGGCAATAAGCCTTGCTAGGCGTCTTCAAGACCCTCTTGCTGAACTGATTAAGATTGACCCAAAATCAATTGGTGTTGGGCAATATCAACACGATATGCCACAAAAAAGACTTGGCGAAGTTTTGGAAGGAGTTGTTGAAAAGTGTGTTAACAATGTTGGTGTTGACCTTAACACAGCAAGTGTTCCGCTTTTAACAAAAGTTTCTGGATTAAATT
>CAMPBB010000038.1 GCA_946635125.1 uncultured Clostridia bacterium | reverse complement strand
TTGTGAAAAGGCTTGTTCCATATGGAGTTAACGGAGGAACTGGTGCTGGAACAGAAAGTGGAGCACTTCCAACGGCTTTTGAAAACAAATATCTTTTGTTTGAAAGCACTTTAAAAAATCTCTATGGAACAATTGAAATAACAGACAAAGCTTTGAAAGCTTCAAGCAGTGATGCAGGTGCTTTTGTTAATCTTTTAACATCTGAAATGGAAGGATTGCTGTCTTCAAGCAAATGGAATTTTGCAAGAATGCTTTATGGAAATGGAAGTGCATTTTTAACAAATGGGCTTGCCACAGCAAGTGGAGAAAACACATTTATTGCAGAAAAACTTAACAACTTAATGGTGGGACAAAATGTTGACATATATGTTAATGGCACTTTGTCTTGTTCTGCAAAAATTCTTTCAATTGATTTTGCTTTAAAGAAACTAACTTTTGACATTAACTGCACAGAAGATATGGCTGATAACACAAAAACTGTTTCACTTTATGCAAAAGCAAGCAAAGATAAAGAAATAACAGGTCTTGGAGCAATTTTTGATGATAGTATTCCAACCATATATTCAGTTAGCAAAACAGATTATCCATTTTTGAAACCAATTTCAAAAACAACTCAAAACTTAACAGAAAGTGACATGATGGCAGTTTTGGATGAATCAGAAGAAAAAACAGGTGCACAAATCAACTTTATTTGTGGGGCATATGATGCAAGAAGGGCATATCAAAACTTGTTCAAACAAAACAAACTAAATGTTGATTTCTTAACTCTTGCTGGCGGATATACTGCAATAACATTTAATGGAATTCCATTTTTGGCTGAAAAGTTTGTTGATTCAAACACAATTTACTTTTTAAACAGTGATGACTTTAAAATTCATGAGCTTGGAGATTGGTCTTGGCTTGAAAACGACAAAGGTCAAATCTTAAAACAAAAAGAAGGATTCCCAACGCACACAGCAACTCTTGTTAAATATGCTGAAATTGTGTGCGCAAGGCCAGGTGCTCAAGCAAAACTTGTGATTGAGTAGGCTTTTCATTTAAGGAAACAATGTGGGAAAGGGGACGGCAAAAAATGCTCATAAAAATTGAAGAAGATGTTTTTGACATCACAAAAAGATTAAAAGAAATTGACGAAAGTTATTTTGTTATGTTTAACACGCAAAAGCAAAAATTTGAGGTGCATTCCAGCGCTAAAAAACACACATATTGTTTAACTATTCCACACAAAAATTTGGACGCAAGAACAATTTCTTTAACGCTTAAAACAAGAAGAGAAAACACGGAAAAAATACTGGCTGAAATTGAAGAAAACAACAAAAAATTGGAAAGAGAAAACAAAAGACAAATTGATGATTTATGCGATTTTAAGGCAAAAGAAATTTTTTCGTATGCCAAAAAACATGAAAACGCAAATCTTGATAATGCCTATAAAACAAGGTGGGCTTAAAAGGAGAAAAAATGCAAACAAAAGATATTATGGAAGTTGCTTTAAAAAACATAAAAAGAGATGACATATTAAAAACATCACTTTTTGAGTTGGAAGGGAGCGAAGCAACTGATGAGCAAAAAGAAGTTTTTAACGACATGCTTTCAAGCGTTAATGACACTCTTATGGCAATTTGTTATTTATATTTGCCACAAAAAGCAAAAGAAAACATTGTTGTTGAAAACAAAACTTTTTTATACAGCAATTTAAGCAAAACTTTGATTGATGTTTTAAAACTTAAAGATAAACATGGAGTTTTTCACAAGTTTTCAACATATCCAACCTACATAAAATGCGATAATGGTGAATTTGAAATAACATATTCCTATCAGCCAGACATTTTAGAAAACTTAACAGATGAAGTTTTGATTGTGGACAAAAATATTTCAGTTAACTTGCTTGCAAGTGGCGCTGTTGCAAATTTTTATTTAAAAAGAGGGTTGTTTGAAGATTCAAACATGTGGGAAAGTGATTTTAAAAAACAAATTGTTTTGTGCAAAAAAACAAAACAAATTTTTGAAATGAAAGTAAAAGAGTGGTAACAAACATGAAACAAAAGATTGAATTTTTGGGTGTTAAAAACAAAAATGAAAATGACTTAAATTATGCAAAGGTAATCAAAAATTTTAAGATTGATAATGGTTTAAAAAATGGCTATGGCATAAAAAATTTAACAATATGTTTTGATGGCATAAATGAAAAAACTTATGTTTTGCCAAATGAGGTGAACAAAATTTTAAACATATATTATTATAAGTTTTTTTCTAACAGTAGTATGTCATATACCGGAGTTATTTTATTATATGCTCAAACAACAAATAATGAAAAGAAGATTTATTGGAGTCTTGTTGAAACAAGTTTAACAGTGTTTTTTGAATTAAGTGATGTAAGTTTTTTAAGTGAACCAATTGGTTTTAACATAAACATTTTGGGAATTGATTATATAATTTTTGTTCCAACAACTGATGAAGATACATTGTGTCTATGGTCGCAAAATTCTCATTATACTTTTCAAACTTTTCCATGCTGCACTGATGCATGTTTGTTTGACGGCAAAATTTATGCAATCAGCAAAAACAAACCAAGCAGTTTGTATGTAACAAACAATGAAACAATTGATGATTTGCTTTCATCACAATTTTCGGGTGAGAGTTATGACTTTGATGATGATTTAGGCAAAGCGTTTAAACTTTTAGTGTTTGATGGTGCGTTGTTTGTTTTTCGAGAAAAAGGGATTATAAAAATTTCTTCAACAAACGCCTTAAAAGAAGGAAGCTTTAAGGTTGTGTCATTTGATTTTGCAAACACTTTTGTAAACACAATTTGCTCTGCGGATAATTGCATATTGTTTTTAAGGGAAGATGGGTTATACTCATTTGACCAAGTTGACTTTTTAAAATATGAAATGGGTTTTGAAAACTATATTTCAAAGAATAACAAAAAGGCTGTGGCAGCTTGGCATAATGGAAAATATGTTGTTGCTTTAAACACAACAAATGGCAATAGTGATACAAAAAATAATTCAATGATTGTGTTAGACATTTTAGACAAGAATTTTTGTTTTGTAACAGATGTTTCTGTTTTAAGAATGCTTGCAATAAACAATGAAAACAATAATGCTTTATCTTTTTGTTTTGATTATGAGTTTGAAAACAAAATTGGAATGCTTTGCTTTGGCTCAAAAATCTTTACAAATGACGAAGAAAAAATGTGGCAATCTCATGCAGTGCTTTTGGGGAAAGAGCAAAAGGTGTTAAAATCTTTTGAATTGTTTGGACAAGGCGAATTTTGTGTGGAGTTTTGTGTTGATGAAAAAACTTATGAATTTAATGTGAGCGTTAACAAAAACAAAAAGATAAATTCAAATTTAAGAGGCAAAAAAGTTTCAATAAAAATAAAAACAACTTCAAGTTCATCTTGGCTTGATGACATGATTTTGGAGGTTATATGATAATTCATAACATTGCACGAAAAGCATACAAAAGGTCAATTGAGCTTGATGATGATGTTGTTAAAAATTCGCACAGCATTCAAGAAATCAAAGATGAGATTTCATCAATTCACACTCACACTCACTCAAACAAGCAAGTGTTAGATCAAACAACAGCAAGCTATTTGTTGGAAGAAAAACAAAAACTATCTGGCATTGAGGCGGGAGCAAACAAAAACAAACAATCCAACTGGAATGAACAAGATGAACTTAGTGATGAATTTATTAAAAACAAGCCAGTGATTCCACAAAACTTAAGTCAACTTTCAAATGATGTTGGTTTTATAACAGCAAATGATTTGCCGAGCGTTGATGACAGTTTGTCTAATCAAAGCACAAATGCTGTTCAAAACAAAGTGATAACAAGTGCTTTAAATGGAGAAGCATCTTTAAGAGAAAATTTGGAGATTGCTTTAAATCAAACAATACAAAAGATAAATCTTATTCCAGCAGATAACAAAATTGTGTTTAGCGGAACGCCAACATCTTCTACAACTCTTTTCACAGCACCATCAAACGGAGTGTGTTATCTTCGATATAGTTTGAGGGGAAATGGCTATATTGGTTTTCACCTTCGAAGCAATTTGGGGCAAGACCTTGCATATAACACTCAATATTGTGGTGGAAATGGGTTCATATATAACGCAACTTTTGTGATGAAAAAAGGGCAAAAAATATATTGCTATGAAAATGCCTTAACAGTTAATTGGGGCGATGCGGTGTTTGTTCCAGCAGAAAGTGTTTAAAGGAGAAGAAGATGAAAATATTTGTTAATGGTGAAAATTTTTCAACATACCAAGTTGACAAAACTTGGGCTCAAACAGAAGATGAAATTGTTTTAACTGAAATTGGTTTTCAAAGAAAATCCAAATTAAAATCAAAAGAATTTTTGGAAAAGTTAAAGAAAAAACAACAAGGTTTTTGAGATGGAAACCTGTTATTTTTTGAGATGTGACTTTTTAATTAAAACAAATATTATGTAAAAATACAGTAAAAAACAACAAAAAAGAGGAATTTTATGGCAAAAATTTTGCAATCACAAAATTTTATTAAATATGTTATAAGCGTTTTTAATGAAATAAATTACACAAAAAATGGGGGTGCTTACATGAAAAACATGAAAATTTTTCAGGAAGGAAAACAAAATCTTTTTGATGACCTTATGGTATTTTTAAAAAGTCAGGAAGTAAGTGAAAAAGAAAATTCTGGCATAGAATTAAAACAAGAACAAGAAATTGAAAACAAAAATAAAGAGGCACAGAAAAATTTTGAAAAAGAAATTTTAAACACCAAACTTTTAAGTGCTTTAAATTCTTTTGATATTTTAACAGCAGAAAAAATTAAAGAAACATTAAACAATTTGGAATCAAAAAATCATGCACATAATGAACACGAAAACAAAACTTGTTGTGATGAGGAAATGTTGCAATGCTGCGATGAGCAAAGCAGCACTATGGAAGACTAAAATATGAACAAAAAATTTAAACAGTTTTTAAAAACAAAAAGATTTTGGCTTTCAATTTTTAGTGCTTTGTTTTTGGTTTTTGAAAACATATTAAAACATTTTGGAATTGATGTTAACAAAGAGGTTTACATGCTTGTTGTGAACTTTGTTTTGGGAATTTTTGTTTTTCTTGGAATTTTGTCATATTCAGAAGAAGATTGCAAAGTTCAAGACAAAGAAAATTGCAATCTTGCCAATAAGGAAGAAAAAGAAAAGGACTCTGAAAATTTTTTGGAAAATAATAAAAAAAATTATAAATAGGCAACAAATTGTCGAAAATAACAATAAAAAAAGGCATACAAAAAAATTGTATGCTTTTTATTTTTTATTTGACAAACCAAAGCTTTTGTGTTATAATAAAATCAGCAAAGATAAGGAAAAAAGCACATGGCAGTTAATTGCAGAGGTGGAGGTAACTATTTGCAATTATTGCTAATAATTTAAGTTAAGAGTTAAAAAGAAGCAGTCTTTTTAGCGTTTTTATGGCATTTTGTGCTTTTATGGATTTTTGAAATAATTTTAAGGAGAAATATGATGGAAACAGACTTACAAAAAGTTGAACAAAAAATGAGTGAGCCTTTGTTTGATGAGCAAAACAAACAATTGCAACAAAATCAAAACATGGCTCAAAACACAAATCCAAACATTAAAAAAAGAGTTTTTCAAAGGCAAAACAGCAACACAAAAAGAACTTTTAAAGATGTGAAAAACAACAAAAACAAGTTAAAAATAATGTTCTTTGGTGGAGTTGGTGAAGTTGGAAAAAACATGACAGCACTTTGCTATGGTGATGACATTTTGGTCATTGACTGTGGAGTTGCTTTCCCAACAGATGACATGCTTGGCATAGA
>CAMPBB010000037.1 GCA_946635125.1 uncultured Clostridia bacterium | reverse complement strand
CTTTGAGAGGGTTAACATAATTTTTGTCTGTGAAAAACTTTTAACAAAACATTTTCCTTCAATAACAATTTTTTCAAAACCCAAAACAAAAACTTCAAAAGGGGAGATTAGTTCATCAAACCCCAAGGACTTAAATATTTTTTTACCAAACATACATTATCATATGTTAACCACACGCTTTTTATGTTAGATTTGTCTTTTCAAAAAAATGCTTAAAAATAAAAAAACAGCACAAAATTGTGCCATTTTTTATTCTATTGGTGCAAGTGTTATTTCAACACTTTTTTCAGGTGCTGGTTTGTAAACAATGTTTTTAATGCTTCCAACAGCAACAATATCCTTTTCTGCTTCCTTGATTTTTTCATCATATCCGCAAATGGTTAAAGTTTCAACTTCATGTTTTAATGAAACATTTTGTTTTGATTTTTCTGTTCGAATGGCTGAAACAATGTCGCACACCATGTCACCAATTTCATCGTTTTCATTTGAAAACTTTGAACAATCAGTGTAAAGGGTTGTGTGGATTGATTTTGCGTTGTCCTCTCTGCTAAATGCGTCCATATAAATTTCTTCTGTTATGTGTGGCATGTAAATAGAGAATAATTTTAACAAAGCCTTCAAAACAGTTTTTAGGGCATATTGTGCACTTTTTTTAGCGTTTTCACCATAAATTTCAGGTTTATAGAGCCTATTTTTTGCAATTTCAATATAGTTATCGCAGAAGTTCCAGAATAACTTTTCAACTTCTTTTAAGGCAAGACCCATTTCATAACTTTCCATATATTTGTCAAAATTTTGTTTTGTAAGTTTTAGTTTTCCCAAAATCCATGTGTCCATAAGTTCCATTTTTTCTGGCTGGCTGTTTGGAGCACCATCTAAAAATGAGATTGCAAATTTGCTTGCGTTAAAAATCTTTTGAACAAGTTTTTGTGCGTTTGTTAATTGCTCTTGAGTTAAAACTGTGTCCATTCCAATTGAAATGTTGCTTGCCCAATATCTTGTTGCATCGGCAGAGTTAACCTCAACAAGTTTTTGTGGAGAAAGTTTTTCATTTCCTTTGCTTTTTGAAATTTTGTCACCTTTTTCATCAACAGCATATCCTGAAATCATAACATCAGTCCAAGGAAGTTTTCCAAAGTGCAATAAACTTTTTGCAATTGTGTAAAAATCCCAAACACGAATGTTGTCGTGAGCATTTGGTCTTAGGCTCATTGGAAGGAAATCTCCATTAAGACCAGTGTTAAAGTTTATGTCCATGCAAATTTGTGGGGTGAGTGATGATGTTGCCCAAGTGTCGAACACATCTTTTTCTGGAATGAATTCATTTGAGCCACACTCACAACAAGTTTTTGGATTTTCTTTTGTTGGGTCAACCGGCAAATCTTTAATGTCTGCTAACTTGATTTTTCCGCATTTAGAGCAATACCAAACTGGAAAAGGAACTCCATAAAAGTTTTGACGAGAAATGCACCAGTCCCATTTAAGTCCTTCAACCCAGTTTAAAAATCTTTTTTGCATGCTCTTTGGGTGCCAGTTAACTTCAAGCCCTTTTTGGTATATTTCGTCTTTATGGGAAAGAAGTTCAATGAACCATTGAGGTTTTGTTAATATTTCAATTTCTTTTCCACAGCGTTCGTGAGTTGCAACAAGGTGAGAAATGTCTTCTTGTTTGTATAAAAGATTTAATTCTTTTAGTTTTTCAATTGTCTTTTCTCTTGCTTCTTTAATTTTAAGACCTTCAAATTCACCAGCAAGGCTTGTCATTCTGCCGTTTTGTCCAATTGCTTCCAAAACTGGAAGAGAAAAGGCTTTTTGCCATTCCATGTCTTTTTCGTCACCAAATGTGCAGCACATAACAACTCCTGTTCCTTTGTCCATGAGTGCTTCATCATTTGCAATAATCAAAACTTCTTTGTTAAAAATTGGACTAATGGCAGTTTTTCCAATAAGGTGCTTGTGTTTTTTATCATTTGGGTTAACAAAAACGCAAACGCAGGCTGGCAAAAGTTCTGGTCTTGTTGTTGCAACTTCAAGTTTTTCTGTGCTATCTTTTATTCCAAAATAAATGTAATTCATTTTGCTTTCAATTTCTTTTGTTTCAATTTCAGAAGAAGCAATTGCAGTTCTGCATTCTGGGCAGAAAAGAGTTGCAGATTTTCTTCTTGAAACATGACCAGCATTAAACAGTTCAATAAAAGATTGCTGACTTAATTTTTGTGTTCTTTGAGAAATTGTTGTGTAATAGTTGTTTAAGTCACATGAAAAACCAAGGTTATAAAAAAGGTCTTTATAAATTGGTTGAATAACTTTCATTTCTTCCAAAACTTTTTCTGTGAGTTCTTCTCTTGTTGAGTTGTCTGGGTTTAAGTTATATTTCTTTTGAACATATCTTCCACTTGGAAGCCCGTTGTTGTCAAAACCCATTGGGAAATAAACATTAAATCCGCTCATTCTTTTGTGCCTTGCAATAACATCAATTTGAGTGTAACTAAACACATGCCCAGTGTGAAGATTTGGCCCACTAATTGTTGGTGGCGGAGTGTCAATTAAATATTTTGGTCTTTTGTCTTTTTCGTCAAACTTGTAAATATCATTTTCTTGCCAATAATTGTGCCACTTTTGTTCAGATTCTTTAAAGTCATATTTTTTGCTTAACATGTTCTTATTTATCCTTTTTTTAAAATTTAATAATAGTTTAACAAAGAAAACATAAAAAGTCAATAAAACAATTTATAATAAAGGCAAAAGAACACAAAAAAAGAACAAAAAATTGTTCTTTTTTCACTTTTATTCAAGTTCATCTGTGAACTGACTTGTGTAGAGTTTGTAATATTTGCCTTTTTTCTTTAAAAGTGTTTCATGTGTTCCTTGTTCAACAATATCTCCATTTTCAATAACCAAAATAATGTCGGCGTTTTTGATTGTTGAAAGTCTGTGAGCAATAACAAAACTTGTTTTGTTTTTGCTTAATTTGTCCATTGCTTTTTGGATTAAAATTTCTGTTCTTGTGTCAACAGAACTTGTTGCTTCATCAAGGATTAACATTGGCGCATTTTGAATCATGGCTCTTGCAATTGTTAAAAGTTGTTTTTGCCCTTGGCTTACTTGTGTGTTTTCGCTTAAAATGTGGTCAAATTTGTTTGGAAGTTTTTCAATAAAGTCATAAATTCCAGCATCCTTTGTTGCTTTAATTATTTCTTCATCGGTGGCGTTTTCGTTTCCAAATTTCAGGTTTTCTTTAATTGTTCCATCAAACAGCCAAGCATCTTGCAAAACCATTCCAAACTGCTTTCGAACATTTTGCCTTGACATGTCTTTAATTGATATGCCGTCAATCAAAATGTCGCCACTGTTTAATTCATAAAATCTTTCCAAAAGGCTAACAAGAGTTGTTTTTCCTGCACCTGTGTGCCCAACAATTGCAACTTTTTGCCCAGCACTTACTTTTAAGTTGAAATTATTTATGATAATTTTGTCGCTATTATATCCAAATTGAACATTCTTAAACTCAACATTTCCTTTTGTGTTTTCAAGTTTTTTTAGGTCACTTTTTTCTTTTGCAATTTCTTTTTCATCCAAAAACTCAAAAATTCGTTCAGAGGCGGCAACTGTTGACTGCAATATGCTTGCAATTGATGCAAGTGATTGAAGTGGGCGAGTGAACGCTCTAATGTAAATGATAAAAGACATTATTGCACCAATTGACACACTTCCATTAACAGCCAAAATTGCTCCAACAATTGTTACTGCAATAAAACCAAAGTTTCCAGTAAATTGCATCAAGGGCATCATCATGCTGCCAAAAAATTGGTTTTTGTAACCTGCTTTATAAAGTGTTTTGTTGAGTTTTTCAAATTTTTCACTTTCTTTTTCTGTTCCGTTATATGCTTTAACAATGTTGTGATTTGAGTATATTTCTTCAATGTGGCCATTGAGTTCACCCAAAGTTTTTTGTTGCTCTCTATAATATTTTTGAGATTTTTTAACAATTAAAACAACAAAAGTAAGTCCCAAAGGAATGCAAAGGAGTGAAACAAGAGCCAGTTGCCAACTAATTGTGAACATAATAATTATAATTCCCAAAACTGTTGTGATTGAGGAGATGATTTGGCTTAAACTTTGGTTTAAACTTTGTGTTATCGTGTCAACATCGTTGGTGATTCTTGAAAGTGTGTCGCCATAACTTTTTTTGTCATAATATTTTAGTGGCAAAGTGTTTATTTTTTCATTTATTTCACTTCGCATTTTTCGTCCAATTTTTGCAGAAATTATTCCAGTTAAATATCCTTGAAAATATTCAAATATTGCTGATGCTAAATATAGGCAAACAAGCCAAATTCCAAGATATGCAATTTTTGAAAAATCAATTGGAATTCCAAAAATTTGTGATGAAGCAACATCAGTCATTTCTCCCAAAAATTTTGGTCCCAAAATTGAGCAAACTGTTCCAGCAATAGCAAAAATAATTGAAATAATTAACGCAACATAAAATGGAGATAAATATTTAATAAATCTTATAAAACCTTTTTTAAAATTCTTTGCTTTTGCTCCACCAATAATTGGTCCTCTTCCGTGCCTTGGAGGTTGTTGATTTTTTTCTTCGCTCATTTTTCCAGTTCCTCCTTGTTTAATTGAGAGTAGGCAATCTCACGATAAATTTTGTTTGATTTTAAAAGTTCTTTGTGAGTTCCTTGCCCAGCAATTTTCCCATTGTCCAAAACAATAATGTTGTCTGCGTCCATAATTGAACCAACTCTTTGAGCAACAATAACTTTTGTTGTATCTTTATATTTTTTGTTCAATTCTTTTCTTAGTTTTTTGTCTGTTAAAAAGTCTAATGCAGAAAAACTGTCGTCAATAAGAAGAATTTCAGCGTTTTTTGCAAGAGCTCTTGCAATGGATATTCTTTGTTTTTGACCACCAGACAAGTTGTTTCCTCCTTGACTTATGTGGCTTAAAACGCCCTTTTCAAGTTTTTCAACAAATTCTTTTGACTGGCTAACATCAAGTGCTTCATCAATTTCTTTTTCGTGTTTGTTTTCGTCCATTCCATAACCAACATTTTCTTTAACAGTTCCAGAAATTATGGCACTTTTTTGAGGCGAATAGCCAATTTTGTTGTAAAGGCAGTTTAGTTTTATGTTTTTAATGTTTTCGCCGTCAATTAAAATGCTTCCCTTGTTAACATCATAAAAACGCATAATAAGGTTTATGATTGTGCTTTTTCCGCTTCCTGTTGAGCCAATAATTGCAAGAGTTTGACCCTTTCCAACTTTAAATGAAACATTTTTTATTGTTTCTTCGCTTGAACCATCATAAGAAAAAGAAACATTTTTAAATTCAATTGTTCCAATGTCTTTAACATCTTCTTTTTCTCCATCAACAATGCTAGATTTGCTGTTTAAAACTTCTCGAACCCTTTTTGCAGAAACATTTGCTCTTGGCAAAATTAAAAACATCATTGAAAGCATGGTAAAGCTGACAAGCAAAATTGCACTATATTGTGTGAATTCCATCATGTTTTCAATGTTTAAAATTTCTTTTCCAACAAGAGATGAGCCAAACCAAACAATTGTTAAAGATAGGCCGTTCATGATAATTCCCATAAGAGGGGATAATAGTGCCATTGTTTTGTTTAAAAAGATGTTAATATCAAAAAAGTTTTTGTTTGTTTCTTCAAATTTTTTTGTTTGTTTTTCTTGAGCGTTATATGCACGAATAACTTTTATTCCTGTCAAATTTTCTCTAGACACGAGGTTAAGTTTGTCAATTCTTTTTTGCATCAACTTAAATTTTGGAAAAACAACAATCATTAAAACAATTAAAAAAATTGTGAGCAGCAAAATAAAACCTGCTGTGGTAAGAGATAGTTGCCAACTTTTTCCAACGATT
>CAMPBB010000036.1 GCA_946635125.1 uncultured Clostridia bacterium | reverse complement strand
AACAAAAAAACAAAAAATTGCCCACTTGCCTCAAACAGCATTACTTAAAAACCTTTTTCCAAAAACTTTTTTTGTTGTTTTCATATTTAATCATGTCAATTTCCCCAACAACTTCAAGTGTTGTGCTTTGAAGGTCCAGTTTTTCAATGTGAAGGTCTTTTCCTTTAATTAGGGTTGCAACATCAAAAATTGTGCATTCCACTTCGGTTTTGCTTGAACTTAAAACTTTTGTAACACCAGTTAGGTGAAGTTTTTGCCTGTTTTCACAAATAAGAGTGTGATTTTTTATTTCCATAAATTCTCCTTATAACACAAAATGTATATGCACAATTTTGCTTTTTTATTATTTACTTTTTTAAATAATATGTTATAATGTTTTTAAGGAAGTGAAAAAAATGAAAATATTGCAAGACTTATCACTTGAAGAACTAACAAACCTAGTTCAGCAGCTTGGCGAAAAAAAGTTTAGAGCAAAGCAAATTTATGAAAATTTGTATCTTGGAAAAACTTTAAGTGAAATGACAAATGTTCCAAAAACATTGAAAGAAAGTTTGAAAAAAGATTTTATTGATGAGCCAATAAAAATCATAGAAACATTAAAAGATGATGAGGGGACTCAAAAATTTTTGTATGCCTTACATGATGGAAACATTATTGAAGGTGTTTTGATGAAATATAAATATGGCAACACTTTGTGTGTGTCAACTCAGGTTGGGTGCCGAATGGGGTGCAAGTTTTGTGCATCAAGCCTTAATGGGCTTGTTAGAAATTTGACGGCTGGCGAAATTTTGGGGCAAGTTTTGTGTGTAAACAAACTTTTGGGCGGAACAGCCAAAAAAAGGGAAATCACAAATCTTGTTTTGATGGGCAGTGGTGAGCCACTAGATAATTTTTTAAATATAACAAAATTTTTAAAACTTGTCACAAGTGAAGATGGCATAAACTTTTCAGCAAGAAACATTTCTCTTTCAACATGTGGAATTGTTCCAAACATTAAAAAACTTTCAAAACTGGGGCTTCCAATCATTTTAACAATTTCTCTTCACGCACCAAATGATGAAATAAGAAAAAAAACAATGCCAATAGCAAACAAATATTCCATAAAGCAAATAATTGACGCAAGCAAAACTTATTTTAACGCAACAGGAAGAAGGGTTATTTTTGAATATGCCTTAATTGATGGAGTTAACAACACTGAAAAGTGTGCAGAAGAACTTGCAAGTGTTGTTAGGGGATTTCCAACTCATGTGAACTTGATTCCATTAAATGAAGTTAAAGAAAGAGGGCTTAAAACAGTAACAAGAAAAAATGCTGAAAAGTTTTGCGAGCATTTAAAAAGGCTTGGAGTTTCAGCAAGCATCAGAAGAACAATTGGCGAAAACATTGAAGGCGCTTGTGGTCAACTTAGAAACAAAGTGCTTTCAAATCAAAACAAAGCATAACAAAACATGTTATGCTTTTTTTCTTGCCAGAAACCAAAAGTTGTGTTATAATAACTTATGAAATTAGTTAATGTTTTTGCAACTGATTTACTAAAAAATTGGAGGATTTTTGCTTTACAAAATCGGGAAATTTGTAAGGCAGTTGTTATTTATGCTTTTTAGTAAATTGTAAAGGGGAATAAACTATATGAAACTAAAACTATTTAGAGTGCAAAACTTTCGTTCTTTTGATGATTCTGGCTGGGTTAACTGCCAAGATGTCACAGCTGTTGCTGGGGTTAACGAAGCAGGAAAAAGCAACCTTTTAAAGGCTCTTTGGAAATTAAAACCAGCATTTCAAGTTGACAACAAAATTCTTCACTCAGATTTGCCAAAAGACAAATTTGAAGAACTTATGGATGCTGAAGAACTGCCAGTTTTTGTGACCGCAAAGTTTAAACTTGAAGCAAAAGATTTAAGTTTGCTTAAAAAATATTTTCCAACAGTTAAACCTTTTGATAACTTCACAGTAAAAAGAACTCTTTCTGGAAAATATATTGTTGATGTGCCCGTAACTGTTCCAGTTGAAAAGGCTCAAAAGCTTCATGACTTTTTGATAAAAATCATGCCAGGGTTCATTTATTACAGCAACTATGGAAATTTGGACAGCAACATATATCTTCCACAAATGCTTAGTTCATTCAACAAAAAAGGAGTGAATGCCCTAACGCCAGCAAAGAAGAGAACAATAAAACTTCTTCTTTTGTATGTTGGAATCACACCAGAAATGTTAAAAGAAGACATGCCACTTTTGTTTAGCGAGTCAAAACTAGACAAGTTAACGGCAGCGCAACTTTTTGAACTTACAAGAAAGAAAGAAGAATATCAAAAGTTGTTTGATGACGCAGGGCAAAGATTAAGTCAAGAATTTTCTGAAATGTGGAGGCAGGGTGATTACAAATTTGAGTTCACCTTTGAAGGTGACAGCCTTAAAATTTATGTGACAGATTCAATGGGAAATCGTGCACCACTTGAAGAGCGTAGTGTTGGAATGCAATGGTTTTTGTCATTTTTCTTGGTGTTCAAACTTGAAAGCAAATTGTTTTACACAAACACAGTTCTTTTGTTAGATGAGAGCGGAATGACACTTCATGGGCTTGCTCAACAAGATTTGGTTCACTTTTTGGAAACACTGTCTGAAAAGAATCAAATTGTTTACACCACTCACTCATCATTCATGATTCCAACAGAACACTTAAACAGAGCCAAAATTGTTTACAAAGACAAACTTGGCCACAGTGTTGTTTCAGATGACTTAAAATTAAACAAAGAACAAACAAACAAGGCAAGCCTTCTTCCTGTTAGGTCGGCTGTTGGAATTGAACTTTCTCGTTCAATTTTAACAAGTTGTGACCCAATCATTGTTTTAACAGAGGGCGAACAACACATTTTAACAGCAATAAAAAACTATTTAAGCGGAAAAGGAAAATTAAAAGTGCAAAAAGATGTTGTGTTTGTTGCCGCTGGAATTAACGGAGTTGAAGGAACAGCTCAAATTTTGAGTGAAGATGGAACACTTCCAATTGTTTTCTTGTCAGACAAGAAAAATGTTGAAAGGGCAGTTCGTTATCTTGTTTCAAACACATATAAAGATGAAGAAGACAAAATCATCATGCTTTCCGATTTTGGACCATATGACACACTTTTTGATATTGTGCCATACGAGATATTCGCAAGAGCGGCTGGAAGTTATTTGATTAGAATACTTGACGCAAACTTTGAACTTGAAACAGGAGTTCCATTCATTTCTCAAGTTGAAGAATATGCTAGCCTTAATGACTATAAGCTTCCGGAAACATACAAAGACGAAATTGGAAAACGAGTTAAGGCATTTATTAGCAAAAACTTTAAAGAAATAAAAATAGACAGACACACCAAAAAACTATGGACCAAAATTATTGAAAAAATTGTCACACCATAGGAGAAAAAAATGTTCACAGATTCAACAACAGAAAAATATTTGGTAACAAAAGTAAGCCACTATGGGCAAGGTGGAGATTGCTCTGGAATTATGTTTACTGGGAAAATTGATGATGTTAAATCATATTACACGGAAAAAACTTCTCACCACATAAAAGAAAAAAACATGCATATTGGTGACATTGTTTTGATTGATGCTGATGGAAACATTGTAACCGAAAATTTTTCCCCAGAGCCTTTTAAAACAAGAATTCAAAACATAACAACTCTTTTTGAAGGAATAAAAAAAAGTGCACAACAAAAAACACCACTTTTTTTTGGAAAAGAGAAAGTTTTGCTAGAAGAGAAAAACTTTGTTTGGCAATATTTTAATGCTGCGGGCGAGATGGTTAAAGCACTTGATAGTTTAATTTTCACACAAAAGAAAGAAGAGGAAATAACGCCTCTCGTTGAAATTATTGATGGCATGGTGACCAAAAGCAAAGAAATATGTGGTAAAATGAAAGTAACAGAAAAAAAGGCATATGCTTATTCAGAATTTTTAACAAGACAGTTAAAAGCTATTCATGTTTTATCTAATATTGGTCAGTCGCAATTTAAAATCGAATCAAAAAAAATAACAACTTGTGATAACAATAAACGAACAGACTACCTTTTGGTAACAAAAACAAATGAAGATGGTTCATTAAATGGGGTTGTTGTAACAAACATGGTTGAAAATGGTGATAATAACAGACAACTAAGGTTTGTTAACAACATTGAGTGCGTCAAAGGTGGACCTCTATTGGGTGACTTTGTTGGGCTTGAAAGGAACGAGGAAGGAAAATGGACTGCATTTAAAGAAGAGGATTACCCAAAAAGTTTTGAAAGTAGGCTTAATAATTTGTTTGTTGTTAATGAAATGGTTTACGACAAATATGTTAGTCAAAATCCAAGCAAATATGTTGATGAGATTTTTCTTATTGAAAAGAACATAACACTTGCTGCCGCACAAGTTTTTTCACATTGCGCTGGAAGAAACATTGAAAGCGACAATGTGCTAGATAAAAACAAGGCTTTTGTTTTTGATGCTGTTGGCTATGGATTGTGGGAAGATGTTAAAGAAATAAGGGAACAGCAAAATGTTTCTGGAATATGTGAATTAAATAAGCAAATGAGACTGGCTGAAATGGTTGTGAATTTGCCAAAAAGAGAATTTAGTGAACATGAAAACAGTCAAACAACACTTGATATGTTTTAAATAAAAGAGTTTAAACTCTTTTTTCTATTTACAAAACATGTTTTTTTTGTTACAATAACGCAAAAGGAGAAAAATAATGAAAAACAAAAAGAAAGTTGTTATTGGAATTGCGTGGACATATGCAAACAGTGATATTCACCTCGGGCATATTAGCGCATATATTAGTGGAGATGTGCTTGCAAGATTTCACAGACTAAATGGTGATGACACCGTGATGGTTAGTGGAACAGATTGCCACGGAACTCCAACAACAGAAAGAGCAATAAGAGAACACACAACACCAGAGAGTATTGTTAATCGCTATCATGAGCAATACAAACAAGTTTTTGAAAAACTGGGGTTTAGTTATGATTGTTACACAAAAACAGCCGACCCATATCATCACAAAAAATCACAAGAACTTATTCTAAAACTATATGAAAAAGGTTACATATATCCAAAAACAGAACTTGCCTCATTTTGTCCAAAATGCAACAAATTTATTTATGATAGAGAAGCAGAAGTTGTTTGTCCAAAGTGTGGTGGAGTGAGCAAAGGTGACCAATGTGACCATTGTGCATATGTTTTCCAAGCACAAGACCTTTTAAAGTGTAAGTGCCGAATTTGTGGTAGTCAAACAGAAGTAAGGGAAAACACAAACCTATATTTTGCTCTTTCAAGATTTGAAGACAGCATGCGTGAACACTTCAATAAGTGCAGAAAGTTTTGGAGAAAAAACAGCATCAATGAAACTGAAAAGTTTTTAAATGAGGGTCTTGTTGACAGAGCTGTGACAAGAGACCTAAATTGGGGCATAAAAGTTCCTCTTGAAGGATTTGACGACAAGAGAATTTATGTTTGGATTGAGGCTGTTTGGGGTTATGTTACTGCAACAATGAGATATTGTGATGAGCAAAAAGAAAAGGGAGTTGAAAATCCACCAAAATGGGAAGACTTTTGGTTTGACCACAAGGATGGAAGCAATCTTGTTTATCTTTGTCACGGAAAAGATAACATTGTTTTCCACACAATCATATTCCCAGCACTTTTAAAAGCCTTTGACGACAGAATGTTTTTGCCAAATGTTTGTGTTGCAACAGAATTTATGAACATAAACGGGGAAAAAATCAGCAAGAGCAAGGGTAATGGATGGCCAATGCTTGAAATGCTTGAAAAGTTTGACCCAGACAGCTTAAGGCTTTATGCAATCGCAAATGGACCAGAAAAGAGAGATTCAAACTTCACTTTTGAAGATTATCACGCTTTTCACAACGGTGAAATTGTTAACAAATATGCAAACTTTGTGAACAGAACACTAAATTACAAAGGAATGAATGGGCACTTTTTAAATGGAGAAGTTGACCCAGCAATAAAAGTTTTATGCAAGGAAACTTTTGAAAATTGTGCAAAAAACATTCAAACTTTAAATTTTAGAG
>CAMPBB010000035.1 GCA_946635125.1 uncultured Clostridia bacterium | reverse complement strand
AGTTTTCATTTTCTCCTCCACTACTTCAATCTATTATACAACATTTTAAGCAATTTTTACAAACATTTTTAATTATGTTTTTAAAATTTAAATTAAAAAATTTTGAAATTTAAATTATAAGAAAATTATTCACCAAAAATAACAAACAATAAACTAAATAAAATAAGCTCATTTAAATCAATTTGCAAAAATAGCACACAAAAAACATAGATTTTTGTGTTTTTTGATGATAATTTTTTGCGTTTTGGAAACAATTTAAGAAATTATTATTTTTGTTTGACTTATTTTTCTTTTTTAAATATAATGTTCTTATAACAAAATTTGGAGGTTATTTTTATGGGTTCAAGACTAAAAGATAAGGTTGCAATCATAACAGGAGGAGCAAGTGGACTTGGTTTTTCTGGCGTTAAGTTATTCTTGCAAGAAGGAGCAAGCGTTGTTGTTGTTGATTATGATGACAAGCAACTAAAAAAAGTTATTAAGCCACTTGAAGAAAAAGGCAAAAAGGTTATTGGAATTAAGGCAGATGTGTCTTGTGAAGAAGACTGGAAAAAGGTTGTTAAGAAAACTGTTGCAAAATTTAAGAAAATTGACATTTTGGTTAACAACGCTGGAATTCACATTCCACAAGATGTTTTGCATGTTGAGGCTGCTGACTGGCAAAAAGTGTTAAACATTAACGCTCTTGGAATGGTTTTGGGAATTAAACACTGCGCCCCTATTATGAAGAAAAATGGCGGTGGCTCTATTATTAACACATCAAGCATTGGTGCTGAAATTGGTGGATTTGGTGATGGTTATAGCGTTGCATACAGCATGAGCAAAGGTGCTGTTAGGGCTCTAACAAAACATGCATCACAAGTTTTGGGGAAAGACAACATTAGAGTTAACACAGTTATGCCTGGTGTTATGTTTACAGACATGACAGTGAAACTTGGATTTAAGTCAAGGCAAGAACTTGGAAAAATTTATAAGGGAACAGCTTGCCTTCCACCTTTTGCTGGAGAAGCAAACGACATTGGATATCTTTACCTTTATCTTGCTTCTGATGAATCAAAATATGCAACTGGTTCAGAATTTATTGTTGATGGTGGTTGGGTTGCTTCTTCTGGAACAGCAAGTGACGGCAGAACATATGAGTAGTAATTAAAAAAGGCATAAAAAAAAGAGACCTGTGGCTCTTTTTTTGTTTCTTAATGTTTTACTTTTTAGTTTAAACTAAAAATAAAAGAACTCTTGTTTAGAGTTCTTTTATTTTAAATTTATAATTGTTTTTTAAAAAAATATTATTATATTGAAATTATAATTACTATATTAAAATTATAATTATTTATATTAAAATTATAATTATTTATATTAAAAATATAATTATTTTATTAAAATTATAATTATTTTATTATCGTTTTAATTCTTTATCGCTTTTTAAGCGTCTTGTGGCTTTTTCAACAAGATTTTTAACTTCACCTCTATGATAGTCTGAATGATAACCCCATCCATTTCTTAACCCACTCTCAAATGACTCTTTTTCATTTGAAAGTTCGTTAAGTAACTCTTGCGCCCTTTCAAGTGTTATTTCTTGCTCATATATCTTTCCATTATAATGCCATATTTTACTATCATATTTATCTCTATTATCGTAAGCAATTTTTCCAACAAGATATCCGCCAAGACCAAGTGCAAGCAATCCAACAAAAACCTCACCACCAAACTTTTGGGCCTCATTTGCAGCGATATCAGCATTGTTAACAAAAAACTCTCTAAGACCAGTTTGAGCAAATAAAGCGTTTGCCAAACTGTCATCACCAGTTAAGTATCCACTAACAAAGTTAATGTCGGTTGAACCAAGTTTTTCTTGTGCTTTTTGAAGTTCTTCTGGGTGATTTAATAAATATGCTTTTATCTCATCAAAACTTCCACTTGTTCCTCCAAGTTTTGAGATAATGCTATTTTGTTTAAGAACACCAGAAACAGTAGCAATAATCGCTGAAATACCACCATAAACCACTGCAATAAGTGAATTCATGTTGTAATACAGATTACCAATAGCGTTCAACCTGTCTTCTTTCTTTTGCAGTTTACTCAATTGTTTTTTGTCTTTTTCAATTTCTGCCTGTTTTTGCTGAATGTGTTGCTTTAAATCTTCTATAACTTTATCAGCCGATTCTAACAATTTGTTATCATCGCACGGGACAGGCTCCCCTTCATTTGTGTTAATCATTTTTTACTCCTATAAATATATTCGTAATCAAATAAAAAAGACTTTGACAGCACACACAAAATTCATGTTAAAACACAAGTTTTGTGTTATGCATCAAAGTCTCAAAATTTAAAGCAAATCCGAAGGCTTTATTCCTTGGGTATGACGATATTTGCCACGCTAATTTTGTTAGCGTCTTTTACTCCCCTTGATGGGCTTTATCTAATTACACTATTATTTTAACATAAACTAGCAAATTCGTCAATAGGCGTTTTTTTCATTTTTTTGCCACATCTTGGCTTATTAAAGCCACAATCTACCCCAAAAAATTTACAAAATCTTTGTGCAAATTGCACAAAAAAACACAGCAAAATGCCATGCTTTTTAAATTCTATTTTATTGAAAATCTTTTTCATCTAAAAGTGGAACAATGTTTATTGCAGGTTGTTCATATGGATGAACTTTTTTGATTTCTTCAACAACCCTTTTCACATCTTCTATGCTGCAACCAATTTCAACTTGAACCTCTTCAACTCTTTCTAATTCATTATTTTTTCCAATAAAAGGGGTTGCTTCATTGTTTGGTTTAAATGTTCCAACAACCTTTGATGCAATTGAGCAATGACTGTAATTTCCAATAACTCCAACTCCCAAAGCCCACACAGCTTCTCTAACAACGCTAACATGAGAAAATGGAACTGTTACCGTTATTTGCACTTTTTTTATGTCAAAAATCATTTTTCTCTTTTCCTTTTTTGTTTATTTTAAATACTTCTTTAAATATTGCCCAGTATAACTTTTTTTAACTTTTGCAACTTCTTCTGGCGTGCCTTGTGCAATAACTGTTCCGCCCCCAGTTCCACCTTCTGGCCCTAGGTCTATGATGTAGTCGGCAGACTTTATCACATCAAGGTTATGTTCAATCACAACAACTGTGTTTCCTTGGTCAACCAAACCATTCAAAACTTCCAACAACTTTTTCACATCAAAAGAACTAAGCCCCGTTGTTGGCTCATCCAAAATGTAAAGAGTTTTTCCAGTGCTGCGCCTACTAAGTTCTGTTGCAAGTTTAACTCTTTGTGCCTCTCCACCACTTAGTTCTGTTGCTGATTGCCCAAGTTTGATGTAACCAAGCCCAACTTCTTTTATGGACTTTAATTTGTTATAAATTGAAGGAATGTTTTTAAAGAACTCAACACCTTCTTCAACGGTCATATCCAAAACATCAGCAATTGACTTTCCTTTGTATTTAACTTCAAGAGTTTCATGATTATAACGCTTCCCATGGCATACTTCACATGGAACAGTTATGTCGGGCAAGAAATACATTTGAATTTCTTTAACACCAGCGCCATCACAAGCATCACATCTTCCGCCTTTAAGGTTAAAACTAAATCGGCTTGAAGTGTAGCCCCTAACTTTTGCGTCTTGTGTTGAAGCAAAAAGTTCTCTTATCATTGTAAATAAACCTGTGTAGGTTGCTGGGTTACTTCTTGGAGTTTTTCCTATTGGTGACTGGTCTATGTTGATAACTTTATCAAATAATTCAAGGTTTTTAATTTTTTCAACCTTTCCCACAATCAATTTGGATTTGTTTAAAAGGTTTGATGAATATGGATATAAAATTCTGTTAATCAAACTTGACTTTCCACTTCCAGAAACACCAGTAACAGCAGTGAACACTCCTGATGGAATTTTCACATCAATATCTTTTAAGTTGTTTTCTTTTGCTCCAATAATTTCAATGAAATCTTTTGGAATTCTTCTTGATGATGGAACTTCAATTTTTTCTTTTCCGCTTAAAAACTTTCCTGTAACTGACCTTTCACAGTTCATAATCTCTTGTGGCGAACCAGTGGCAACAATTTCACCACCATGAACACCAGCAAGTGGACCCACATCAACAATAAAGTCGGCAGCCCTTATGGTGTCTTCATCATGTTCAACAACAATAACGCTGTTTCCAAGGTCACGAAGGTTTAAGAGAGTTTTTAACAACATATCATTATCTCTTTGGTGAAGCCCTATGCTTGGCTCATCCAAAATATACAAAACACCAACAAGCCCGCTTCCAATTTGGGTTGCAAGCCTAATTCTTTGAGCCTCTCCTCCACTTAAAGTTTCTGCCGAACGAGAGAGTGTTAAATAGTTTAATCCAACATTCTTTAAAAATGAAAGTCTGTTGTTAATCTCTTTTAAAATTGGGGCGGCAATAAGCGTTTTTGTTTTATTTAATTTGAGCCCCGCAAAATAGTCAATAAGTTTGTCTACTGAATAGTTTGTTATTTCAATGATGTTTTTGCCATCAATTTTAACAGATAGTGCTTTTGGGTTTAATCTTTTTCCTTTGCACTCTTTGCATTCTTGCTCACGAATAAGTTTTCCAATGTCTTTTTTCACATTTTCACTTTCGCTTTCAAGATAACGCTTTTTTAAGTTATTTAAAACTCCCTCAAAGCGCATAACAAACTTGTTACCCCTAAAAGAAACAACTTCATATTTTTCGTCACCAGTTCCATATAAAAGAATATCTCTTTGCTCTTTTGGAAGTTTTTCAAATGGGCAATTTATGTCTATGTTGTTTTTGTTGCAAACAGCTTCCAAAAACTTGTAAACAAAACTATATTCATCTCCTTTCCAACCGCTAACAGCAAGTGCTCCCTCACTTACAGATAGTTTTTGATTTGGAATGGCAAGACTTAAATCAACCTCTTCGGTGTAACCAATTCCCAAACAGTTTGGGCATGCTCCAAAAGGAGCATTAAAAGAAAACAATCTTGGTGTGATTTCTTCTAACACATAACCACAAATGGGACAAGCATAGTTTGTTGAAAATAGTTCTTCACTATCTCCATTTTTAACAACACAAAGACCGTTTGCAAGTTTTAGTGCCGTTTCCAAACTTTCGGTTAATCTTGTTGTGATGTCTTCATCAACAACAAGGCGGTCAACAACAACGGAAATTGTGTGTTTAAAGGTTTTTCCAAGCACAATGTTTTCATCTAGGGTTCTTTGTTCACCATTAACAATAACACGCGAAAAACCATCTTTTTTAAGGCTTTCAAACAGTTTTGCCCATGTTCCCTTTTCTTTTCTAACAACGGGGGCTAATATTTGAATTTTTGAGCCTTTTTCATAAGACATAACTTTTGAAACAATTAAGTCTATGGGTTGTTTTTCAATTGGCTTTTTGCAGTTTGGACAATAAGGCGTTCCAACCCTAGCATACAACAGCCTTAAATAGTCATAAATTTCTGTAACTGTTCCAACTGTTGACCTAGGGTTATGGTTTGTTGTTTTTTGGTCAATACAAATTGCAGGAGAAAGCCCATCAACACTTTCAACATTTGGCTTTTGTGTTTGACCCAAAAACATTCTGGCATAACTGGACAAACTTTCAACATAACGCCTCTGCCCTTCTGCGAAAATTGTTCCAAAAGCAAGCGAAGATTTTCCGCTCCCAGAAACACCTGTGAAAACAACAAACTTATTCCTTGGAATTGTTACGGAAATATCTTTTAAGTTGTTTTCCTTTGCTCCTTTTATTACTATGTTATTTTCCATTTTTTGCTCCTTTTTGCATGATTTTTTTAAGTTCAAGGATTTTATCCCTAATTTGTATTGCACGCTCAAAATCAAGGTTATTTGAGGCTATTTTCATCATTGAATTTAATTTTTCAATTTCTTGTGGAATGTTTTCAACACTTATGCTCTCACTTGTCACCTTCTTGCTGATTTCAAGACCGTTTTTGATTTGTTTTATGATTGTTTGTGGCGTTATGTTGTGTTGTTTGTTAAACTCCATTTGCTCTTTTCTTCTGTTAAATGTTATCTCAATTGCTTTTGCCATTGACTTTGTGATGTTGTCGGCAAACATTATAACTTTTCCGTTTTTGTTTCTTGCCGCTCTTCCAATTGTTTGAATGAGTGAGCCTTCCGACCTTAAAAAT
>CAMPBB010000034.1 GCA_946635125.1 uncultured Clostridia bacterium | reverse complement strand
CAAGCATTGCTTTTCTTCTGTCACCATAGCCAGGGGCTTTCACAGCAACACAAACAAATGTTCCACGAAGCTTGTTAATAATAAGTGTTGCCAAAGCTTCTCCTTCAACATCGTCAGCAATAATCAAAAGTTTTTGTCCAGTTTTTGCAACTTGTTCTAATACTGGCAAAATTTCTTGAATGTTTGAAATCTTTTTGTCTGTTATTAAAATGAGCGAATCGTCCAAAACAGCTTCCATCTTTTCCATGTTTGTGCTCATGTAACTTGAAGCATAACCTCTCTCAAATCGCATTCCTTTAACAACTTCCAAACTTGTTTCCATTGTTTTGCCTTCTTCAACAGTGATAACTCCATCTTTTCCAACTTTTTGCATTGCAAGAGAAATGAGTTTTCCAACTTCTTCGTCACCAGCAGAAATGCTTGCAATTTGTTCAATTGCTTTTTCATTGTCAATTGCTTTGCTTTGCTTTTTAAGCTCTCCGCAAACAAAGTCAACAGCTTTTTTTATTCCCTTTTTGAGAATAATTGGGTTTGCTCCTGCTGCAAAGTTTTTGTTTCCTTCCTTAATGATTGCTTGAGCCAAAACAGCTGCTGTTGTTGTTCCATCTCCTGCAACATCATTTGTTTTGATTGAAACTTCTTTAATAATTTGCGCCCCCATGTTTTCAAACTGGTCTTTAAGTTCAATTTCCTTTGCAATTGTCACGCCATCGTTTGTTATGAGTGGTGTTTGAAACTTTCTTTCCAAAACAACATTTCTTCCTTTTGGACCCAAAGTTACTTTCACCGTGTTAACAAGCTGGTCAACACCACGCTCCAAAGCCTTTCTTGCCTCTTCTCCAGATAATATCATTTTTGCCATAGTTTAATCCTCCTCCAAAATCGCCAAAACATCGCTCTGACGGAGCACAATGAATGTTTCCCCATCAAGTTTAAATTCACTTCCTGCATATTTTGGGTAAATAACTGTGTCGTTTGGTTTTATTTTCATAACAATTTCTTTGCCATCAATAATTCCACCCTCTCCAACACTTAAAACAGTTCCTGTTTGTGGTTTTTCCTGATTGCCGGCAAGAATAATTCCGCTGGCTGTTTTTGTTTCCGCTTCATTTTGCTTTATCACAATGCGGTCAAATAATGGTTTTATTTTCATAAATTCTTCCACCTTTAATATATTTTTCTCTGCACATATTTAATTTTATCACAATTTTGCAAAAACGCAACCATAGTGTGTCAACTTTTTTGAAAGATTTTGATTTTTTTTGCATAAATTTATTGTATGAAAAAACCATATCACGAGGTGACAATTTTTAAAAAAACGCTAAACAAAAGGGTTTTTGCTCTAATTTTTTGCATTTTAGTGCTTGCGATCACATCTTTTGTTAGTTTTCTTCTTTCCCCAATTCTAAATTTAAGTTATGTTATCTCAAAAAACTCAAACTCTTTTCAAAAATCATATTATTTTGTGTGCCTTAACACTCAAACAAAAAACAAAGATGATGCAACAAAAGAAGCCCAAAACCTAAAATCTCGTGGTGGTGCTGGTGTTTTGATTTTAAAAGAAAACTATTTTGTTGTTGCGTCTTGCTATGAAAACGAAGAAGAAGCAAAAAACATTGCAAAAAACTTAACAACAGAAGGAAAAATTTTTTGTGTTAACAAAGAAAGTTTTTCTTTTAACACAAAAAAATTAAATAATGATGAAAAAAAGCAATTTTTGAAATATTTTTCTTTTTTAACAACAAAACTTTTTGAAATATATCTTCTAGCAAACAACCTAGACAAAAAAGAAGAAACAAATGTTTCTGTTAACTTGAAACTTAAATCAATAAAAAATGAAGGGGCTGCACTTTTCCAAAACTTGCAAACTTTTGATGATGAAAAATTCTCTCAACTAAAAAAAGCATACCTAAACTTTTTAAGTGCCGTGGAATATGCTTGCAGCGAAAAACACACTGATAGTGCCATCATTCCTTATTCCAGCATTTTAAGAGAAATGATTTGCCACTTTGTTTTGTCTTTTCAAAAATAAAAAAGCCAAACTTGGCTTTTTTTATTCATTGATTTCAATATCTGGTGTTGTTTTAACAATGGAAACAGAATTAACAACATCTTGTGTCTCCAAAGATGTTAAAGAAACTTTCTTTAAAGTGTTGTTTTTAATATTAAATTCAGATTTTGTGCTATCAGTTGCATTCGAAAGAGTTATGCTTGCAAGTTTGTCATTTGAATAATTTAAATCCATAATGCTATAACCAACACCAGAGTCAATAGTAAGACAAATTTTAATTCGAATTGTTGAATTAGTTTTTGCAATATAATATAAGCATGACAAATTCATTTGATAACCCATTTGTTGTGTTTTTTGTTCACTAATATGAATTATTTTGTCTTCTGTTGTGTTAACACTTACCAAATTTAAAATAATGAGCATTGAACTCAAACTCTCAGCTGCAGACTCAGAAACCGCTTGGTTGTTTTCATCAACAACAGTCACATTGGCTGAAGCCTTTAAAACATTTTTTGAATCCTCAATTTTTTCACTTGTTGATTTACCTCCAAAAAGTGAACAACCTGTGAAGAAAGTTAATGTGAAAATCATAAAAATAACTCCCACCCATAAAATTGTTTTATTAAGTTTTTGTTTTATCATATTTTTCTCCTTAAAGTTTTATTTTCTAAACAAATATTTCAAATCCCTAAATGTTTTCTTTTGAATTCCAAAAAAGTAGATGCAAAATCCGCTTATTCCAACAACCAAAAGTGCAACAATAACAAGCACAATAATTGCCCATGTTGGCAAAACACTTGCCTGACTGTTTTGATAAGCAACAACAAAGTTTGAAAAGTGATTTGTCACAAAACATATTTTTTCATCTTCAACATAAGACTCAATTAGTTTTGCCTCATTGTCATCATTAACATAAAAAACTTTCAAAGTTTTTCCGTTTGGAATTTTTTTCTCAACTGGCATTGAAACAATAACTGTGCCATCACTTACGCTGGACCCATCCAAAGAAATGTTTAGTTCTTTTTGTGTTCCCTTAATTCCACTTGAAAAGTTTTCTGTTTTAATATCAAAAATTAGTGCAACATTGTCAAGGCTTCCAGAAAAACTTTGAACTGCTTTTTTGTCGAAATTTAAAACATAATCTCCAAACTTTATTTCAAGTGAATAATTCCCATTTTTTGCTTCAAGCATGTATGGTGCAATTTGTTTTGCTGGGTCATCAACCGAAACCTCTGCTTTAATAACGCTTTCTGCCCAAACGGCGTTAAGGGTCATGTTTTGTGTAACATCCACAATTGTTCCAACATTTAAAATGTTTTCTCCGTCAACAGTGTATCCAACAAAAAACTTGTCTTTGGGAGCTTTAAATGGGCAGTCTGGCAAAACAAATTTTGAATTAACTTCTTCAAATCTAACACTTTCTCCATCAGCACCGTTTGGCAAAAGCTCAACAAAAAACTCTGTTTTGTGTGGTTTTTCTTCCCACATTGCATAAAGCGTGGTGTTTTTTGTTATCGAAATTGTGTCGCCAGCCGTTTTAATGTTTGTTTCATCAACGCTTCCAATTGCCCAACCAAAAAACTGCATGTTTTCGTTTGGAGAGGCAAACTCACAAACTGGAACGGTAAACAAAACATTATCAACATAAATAGCGTCTGCCATCTCACCGCTTCCACCATGAGAATCAAATGTTATTGTGAATTTGTTTGCAACATAAATGTTTAATGTTGTTGTTATGTCTTCATTTGCTTTATATGTTATGTTTAAAGTCTTCAAGCCACTTTCACTAAACACAAAACTTGCAATGTCGTCAATTTTTGTGCTTAAATAATAAAAGTTTACTCCACTAAGGTTTAGCTCTTCCGTTGTTTCATCACTATACACAAGAGAAAGAGTTATTTTTTCGTCATCAAGGCTCTCCCCCTTTAAAATGTAATCATCAACATATGCTGCCTCAATGCCAGTTACTGTTTTTTCTTCCGCAAACGCTTTTTCTGTTTTTGCTGAAAAAACAAAAAAGCAAAACAAAAAAGTGCAAACTGCAAAAAGTGTTATTGCAACAATATTTTTTGTTTTTGTGCTCACCAATTTTTCCTCCAAATTTTTCTATGTTTATAACAATATTATAGCATATTAAAAATTTTTAGCCTAACAAATTTAGTGTTTTGCCATACAAATTTTTAAAATAAAAAAAGAGTTTAATTAAAACTCCTTTTTGTTATTCTCTTGAAAATGCCATGATTCTAATAATTAGTTGCAAAATTTTGAAGTATAAGTAAATAACAGAGAAAGCCAAAGAAAATGCAATCATGTTTTCATATTGTTTGCTTGCTCCATTTTGAACAGCACTTTCAACAGCGTCAAAATCCCAAAGAAGGAAGAAACAACCAATCATCACTCCAATTGCCCCAAATGTTATGGAAATTGCTGGATTGTTATACATCCAATTAACAGCACTCGCTGTTGCTGGAATGAAAGACAAAACAAACAATAAAAGTGCTCCAATTAAAAATGTGAAAATTGATGCCATCATAAATGCCTTAAACTTTTGAGTCACTTTGATAACTCTTGTTCGATATAGAACAAGAAGTGTTCCAACCAAAACAACAGTTAAAACAAGTGCCAAAAGAATTGGACCTTGATATGCTGGAATGGCGCAGGCACAAAATCCAATTGGATAACCAAAGCAAATGCAAGCAAGTGTTCCACAAATTGCTGCCGAGCGATAAGAAAAACTTGCAACAAGGCTTGTCACAAACCCAACAACGGCAGTAACAATCATCAAAATTAGTTCAAGTTTACTGCAAGAAAAAGTTCCAGCATAATCTTCAAAAGTTGTTTGAGGTGTTAAAGCGTGAACAACAATTGCAAGGATTGCACCCAAAACAAAAGTAAGCAAAAACAATGCTGATTTTCTTGCAACACCCTTATAGGTCACACAATTTTCTTGGGCCATTTCACTTTGAGAAAGTGCCTTTCGAATAACTGGGTTTACCATTTTATCTCCAAAACTAGACATAGAAAATCTCCTTAACAAAATAATTATAGTTTTTTAATAAAATAAATATACATAATTTTTTTAAATTAGTCAAGCAATATGAATTTTAAATAAAGGAAAATTGTTTTTAAACAAAAACAAAAAAGTTCGACATAAATTATTTTAAGCAAATTTATTTTCAAAAATAGCAATTTGTGTTATAATAATTTTAAAAGGAGAAAAAAATGATTCATTCACTTTCTGGCGGAATAATGAAAGACAAAAAAGTTTTTGATTATGTTAAAGTGGAACTTCAAGATGATTATTATTCTGGAACATTTTGGTATATTTCAAACATTAAAGGATTAAAAGAAGGCGACCTTGTTTTTGTCCCTTTTAAAAATGGTGACCTAAGCCTTAAAGCAAAAGTTTTGAGGGTAGACAAAAATGTGAAAGAGGAAAACTTTCCAATTAAAACAAAAAAATTGGGGCAAATTATTTCAAAAACAAAATAACCCTATTGCTAAAACTAGTGTTTTGTGTTACACTCTAAATAAATTCAAGGAGAAAATATTATGTCAATTTTTGAAAACATTACAGAGCATTTAAAAGCAAAAAAATACTTTTTAATAAAAGATTATGTTTGTGACTTTTATTATCTTGCAGATTTATCGGTTGCAAACTATCTTTTCGGTGGATATTGTGATTATCTTCGTTCAGATTGCTTGTTTAATTATGATTATTTTTCAAGCAGAGGAATTGAAAACGACTTAACACATATTAAAGACTCCGTCATTCTTTGTAAGAGTTTATATGTTGAAAACAAACCTTTGGTGATGAGCGATGGTTTAAAAAAAAGACTAACAGAAATGAAAACAGAAGTTCTGAAAGGAGTTGATGTTCAAACAAGAGACAAAACCCCAGAGGAATTAAAAGATGGAAGAACTGTTAGGTTGATTGGAGCTTATCATAGTTTTGATAAAGCCAAAGCTGACTGCAAAAAAATGAATGAGCATGCAAAGAAAAATGGTTTTTGCAAGCCAGAAGAAGAAGTTATCATACGCCACACTGGAACAAAAATTCCCGATGGGTTTAAGGGAAAAATCACATCAAGCCCATCATTTTCAATATAAAAAAGAAACGCAACAAGCGTTTCTTTTTTAACTATT